>JAQVOQ010000024.1 GCA_028702545.1 Clostridia bacterium | reverse complement strand
GTGCCGATACTGAATATGCTACAAATAAAATGATAGAACTTACCGAAAGAAAGATTAGTTTAATAAATTTAAAACTTATAATTGAAAACATACTAAACGAATTATCAATTAATGACACTAAATTATTAATTCTAAAATATGTTGATAGAGTAAAAGGTGAGGATATTGCTAAAAAGTTCAATGTAAGCAACCGCACCTTTTTTAGAAGAAGTAACACAGCAATGAAAAGTTTTGAACTTGGTTTAAAAAGGCATTTTAAAAATCATAATACTATATTTGAAATGTGCAAAAAAGAGGCTTGGATTATTGATTTATTTAATAAGTTATATGAGCAAGAATTACAAAACAATCAAGTTATGACTAAAAAAAGTAAAGCGAACAAAGCAGATGAAGTTGATGAGACAAGTTTAGTAAAGTTTGCTCAAGAGAGTTATAAAAAAATTAACTGTCTTCATAATTACGCTTAACTATTTTTTTGTTTCTCTTATTTTTTATGGAATTTTTAAAAAATAATAAAAGAGCGATGATGGTAGGGAATGCTGTTAATAAAATAATTAAAAATCTAAACTTAGGTTGTATTTCTAAAAATTCATTCATTTGGTTAAAATCGGTTAGTCCTAAATTTATTACTTCAATATTTGGAGTTATAGGAGTTAAATTATTTGTAAAAGGAGCATAGACATAGCCAAAAGTTGTATTATTTTGTCCCGAATCAAAACGCGAATAAAACCAAATATTACCTAGTCCTAAAACGGCTTCTTCACCAGATATTTTGCCGTAATACATTAAACCTTGGCTATTTGGTTCTAAAATTTTTAACGCTGAAGCATCGGCATTTATGCTCGTTGGCTCAGTTCTCATAATGACACTAGAACTAGGAGTTGTGTTAAAAGTAATATCGTTTAAATAAGGAGTATTAGGAGCGTCAGTTACTGTTTCAACTTGATTCTTTTTAACAAAACCCTCTAAATCTATATATTTAGCACTATAAAAATCAGCATTTTCATCTGCTAAAAGTTGAACAAAATATGATTGTTCTAAAAGAAAATATACATTGCTATTTTGGCTGTTGTCAGTTGGAGTTTTATATAGGCAAACATTGTTATATTTTATTCTTGCAAAAATAGGCTCAGGCTCATAGCTGACCGCCAAATATGGTGCATACCTATTTAACATAATAGTAATTATGCTAAATATCAAAAGTAAAATTAAATTTTTTTTCATACACAACCCTTATAGTTTTATTTTAATATTATGCCCGTTAAAAAATTACTTATAAATTAAACTTTTAAAAATAAAGAGGATTAGCTTTGGAAGATATTGTAATTATTGAAAAAATTAAGAACATTCAAGCAGAACAACAGCGAAGACAAAATAACAATAAATTGCAAACTTATAATGTAGGCGACAAAGTGCATTTAAAGCAAATTGAATTTCATAAGACTAATAAGAAAAACAGATGGGTGTTTGGAGGTAATAGAACAGGAAAAACAGAATGCGGAGCAGTTGAGGTTGTTTATTTGGCTCGCGGAGTACATCCATATAAACCTAACAAGCCATCAACTTCTGGCTGGGTAGTATCGCTATCCACACAAGTGCAACGCGATGTTGCTCAGCAAAAAATATTGTATTATCTTAATCCCGATTGGATTGAGGAAGTCGTTATGCTTCAAGGGCGAAAGGACAGTTTAAATAATGGAGTAATTGACTATATAGTTATTAAAAATGTGTTTGGCAACTTAAGCCGTATTGGTTTTAAGAGTTGCGACCAAGGCAGAGAGAAATTTCAGGGTACAAGTCTTGATTATGTGTGGTTTGATGAAGAACCGCCTTATGATATTTATTTAGAATGTAAAATGAGAGTAATAGACAAAAGTGGATTTTTGTTTGGCACGATGACGCCCCTTAAAGGTTTAACATGGGTGTATAACGAAATTTACTTAAACAACTCAAACGATAGCGAGGTTTGGCACGAGCATATTGAATGGTCGGACAATCCTTTTTTACCACAAGAAGAAATCAAACAGATAACACAAAATATGAGCAGTGATGAGTTAGAGGCCAGGTGTTATGGCAAATTTATAAATAGTGGTGGTATGGTTTACAGCGAGTTTGATGAGCAAACGCACATTATTGAGCCTTTTGATGTGCCAAAAGAGTGGTACGACAACATAAGTATTGACCCAGGTTTAAAAAATCCACTTTCAGCGCATTGGTATGCAACTGATTATGACGGAAATGTTTATGTTATAGCGGAGCATTATGAGGCAGAAAAAGATGTAAATTATCACGCAAGCAAGTTGCACGCTGTAAGCGACAATTTAGGTTGGCCAAGAAATAGCAACGGTATGTTAAACGCGCTTATTGATTCTGCTGCTAGTCAACGAACACTTAGCAGTGTTAAAAGTGTCGTTGAACTATTTTATGATTTAGGCGTGCAAGTTAACCCTAATGTTAACAAAGATTTGTTTAGTGGCATTGCTAGGGTTAAAAGTTATTTTAAATCTGCAAGTGGCGAAGCCAAGCTGTTTATATTTAAAAATTGCACTAATTTGATAAGAGAAATTAAAAGTTATTGGTGGGCAGAAAACGACAGACCGCAAAAAAAAGATGACCACGCATTAGACGAACTTAGATATTTTATTATGAGTAAGCCTCAAACTTACAAAATGCAAGTTGTAAAAAGTCCAATTCAAAAAGATAAAGAAAGGCTTATAAAAAAGCTAAAAAATAACGCTAAAAGATTATAGGTAAGACTATGTTACAAAAAAATAAAGATAAAAAAGACAGTATATCTAAGGCGCTTTTAAAAAAGGCACTAGGCTACGATATAAATGAGGTTGTTGAGGAGTATGTTGTTGATAAAGAGGACGAAAACAGGCTTATTTTAAACAAAAAAAAGATAACCAAAAAAAATATTCCACCCGATATATCAGCAGTTAAAACGCTGATACAAATATATGCAAAAAACAAAGAAAACGCTTTTAAAAATTATACCGATGAAGAGTTAGAAAAAGAAAAAATGCAACTATTAAAGTTATTAAAGGAAAAGGAGCAAGAGAAGAAAAATGGAACTTGAAAAACTTAAACAAAAAACAAAGTGTGACATACCAGGGTGCACGCAAGACGCCGAATATGCCTTAAAACTGCGTAAATTTTGGAACATAGGCAACACAAATTTTTGCAAGGCTTGCTTATGTAAAATTAACACAGAAATTAGCAAAGTATTGACACCTAAAAGCCCTAAAAATGTGCTAAAACAGCCTAAAAAATTTAATGAGGAAGAATAAAAATGAAAGAAAAATTACAAACACTAAAATCTAACGGACATATTTTTGACACTTTATATGAAAACAAATTTATTGAAGATATTGTTAGAGAAGTTAAAGCCGATTTTAAAGCAAGGCAATTAGAAAGAAAGCCTTATGAAAATCAGTGGCAATTAAATATGAACTTTTTGCTAGGTAATCAATATTGCACTATTAGTGGTTCTGGTAATATTGAGGACTACGACAAGCAATATTTTTGGCAGGAGCGAGAAGTTTATAATCATATAGCACCCTTAATTGAGGTTAGAATTAGTAAATTGAGCAAAATTAGACCGAGTATGGCAGTTGTGCCAGCGAGCAGTAGTGCGTCAGATATTAGTACGGCAAAAGTTAGCAAAAACATTATTAATTCCGTTAATCATAAGTTGAATGTTAGTGAAAAAATTAGCAAAGCAACTGTTTGGAGTGAAATTTGCGGAACGAGTTTTTATAAAATTAATTGGGAAAGCGAGTTTGGCGATAGCGTAGGACTTGATGAATTTGGCAATAAGATAAAACAGGGTGATGTAAACCTTATTATTTGCCCACCTTATGAGATTTTTCCAGAAAGTTCTAACGCTAGCACAATAGATGAGTGCAGGAGCATAATTCACGCCAAAGCTTACCACACCGACACGATTAAAAGTTTGTGGAGCGTAGATGTTGCAGGCGAGGATATTGATGTTTTTTCACTCGATAACATATCAACTATTGGAGGCTTAGGCTATACGGCTAGCGTGCCAAAGATTATAAGCAAAAGCAAGTCTGACCACGCAGTAGTAATAGAAAAATACGAAGCGCCATCAACACTTCATCCAAATGGTAGAGTTATAATTGTTGCAGGCGATAAACTGCTTCATATTGGCGATTTGCCTTATATAAATAGAGTAGATGAAAAGCGCGGTTTTCCATTTGTGAAACAAACGATAATTTAGCAAGCGGCAAGTTTTTGGGGAGTTAGCATAATTGAGAGGTTAATTCCTGTTCAACGAGCTTATAACGCAGTAAAAAACCGCAAACACGAATTTTTGAATAGACTTAGTATGGGTATTTTGACCGTTGAAGATGGAAGTGTGGATACCGATAACCTAGAAGAAGAGGGATTAAGCCCAGGAAAAGTGTTAATTTATAGGCAAGGTAGCACAGCACCGAGCATTATGGATATGGGAAAACTGCCAGTTGATTTTAGCGAGGAAGAGAGCAAATTATTAAATGAATTTATTCAAATTAGTGGCGTTAGTGACCTTATGCTTAATTCTAGAATTAATTCGTCAAACACCTCAGGCACGGCGCTAGAAATTTTACTAGAACAAGATAATACGAGGTTAAGTTCAACAGCCGACCAAGTAAGGTATGCGACAAAAGCAATTACTCAACACATTTTGAGGCTATATAAGCAGTTTGCAACTAGCCCAAGATTAACAAAATTAATAGGTACAAATGGTGCTGTTGAACTGTTTTATTTTAACAATTCAATAATTACTAGCGACGATGTTATTTTTGAAACGGAAAATGAATTTTCCGAAACACTAACTCAAAAACGCAGTATGATTTTTCAACTTTTAAATGCGGGTTTATTGTATGATGAAAATGGCAAAATGAGCAATGTAGTTCGCGCTAAAACGCTTGAAATGATAGGTTTTGGTGCGTGGGAAACTAGCGGAGATTTGAATGAATTGCATACTAAAAAAGCTGGTAAGGAAAATATTGATTTGATAGTAAATCAGTTACTACCTGCAATGTTAGAAATTGATGACCACAATTTGCACATAAACGAGCATATTGCTTTTATGTTAGGCGAAGAATATGAAAAAGCATATGAAAATAATGTAAAAATAAAAGATATTTTGTTAAACCATATAAAAGAACATAAAAACGCTTTATAAAAGGAGAGTGTAAAAGTGCAAAACGAATTAAAACCTTCTCTTGAAGAGGTAGATATTTTTGAGGAACAACCAATAGGCGATACGACTTCACAAACTGCTAATGCAGAACAACTTGATGTTAAAAATGATGGTGAGAGTGTAAGTCTTGAGGGCTCCTTACTCGGTAAATTTAAATCAGCCGAGAGTTTAATGGATGCTTATAACAATTTGCAAAAAGAGTTTACAAGAAAAAGTCAAAAGTTAAGCGAGTTAAACAAACAATTAGATGAAGTTAAGGAAAATGCTAAAAAAGAACGAGCACCCTTATATGAATCTGAAAATTGGGATGAGCAAGTTAATAATTTTTTAACTGCTAATCCTAGTGCAAAAGAATATGTTGCCGAAATTTCACAAGTAATTTTAAACGATAAAGTGCTAGCTTGCGCTCCGCACTCGTTAGAGATGGCTTTTGGAAAAGTTTTGGCGAGCAAATTTTCTAACCTCAATGAATTAGTTGAGGAAGAAGATTTTGTTAACAAATACATATTAACAAATCAAAAAATAGGCGACACGGTAATTAAAAAATATCTGTCAGCCTTGAGGGATAATAAAGGAGTGCCTGTAATAAGCAATCATTCAGGCTCTAGCTTTAGTTTGGCACCAAAAAATAAGCCAAACAATTTGGACGAAGCCAAAAAATTGGCGGAAGCCTTATTTAAAATTTAAAATAATAGGAGAAGATTATGGTTACTTTAACAAGTGCAGAAAATGCACTAAAAACCGTTTATTTAGGCGTTGTAACAAATCAACTTAATGTTAATGCAAATCCACTTTTATCTAAAATTAAACAAACAACAAGCGATGTTTGGGGAAAAGAAGTAAGAAAACTTGCTCCTTTTGGTCTTAACGGAGGCGTTGGTGCAGGTACTGAGGAAGGTGCTCTTCCATCAGCAGCTGCTAACAATTATGTTCAATTTGTAAGTGAATTAAAAAATTTATACGGCACAATTGAATTAAGTGACAAAGCAATAAGGGCATCAAGCAATAATGCTGGCTCTTTTGTTAATTTACTTAATGACGAAATGGAAGGACTAATAAAAGCAAGTTCGTTCAATTTTGGTCGTATGTTATATGGCGATGGCAGTGGCGTAATTGCAACTGTTACTGCTTATAGCACAGAAACTAAGTTAATTACAGTTGATAGCGTTAGAAACTTAATGGAAGGTATGACTGTTGATACTTACACTGATGCTGATGCAAAAGTAGTGGGTAAAACTGCAAGAATTAACTTTATTGATAGAGCAAATAAACAAATAAAATTAAGCGTTGATCCAGATGCTGCTACAGATGCGGATTATTACTTTACAGTTCAAAACTCAAAAGGTTTAGAACTTACCGGACTAGGTAAAATATTTGCAACTGGTGGCTCACTATACGGCGTTACAAGAAGCGAGCATTCTTGGATGACTCCATATATGAAAGCTTCAGTTGGAGCTATTGGCGATAGCGTTATTCAAACAGCTATTGATTACTTAGAAGAAGTATCAGGCAGTAATGTTGACTTTATTGCAACAAGCCAAAAAGTAAAAAGAGGCTATCAACAATATTTGGCAACTTTTAGAAGAAACATTGATATTATGGAACTAGCAGGAGGCTTTAAGGCAATTTCTTATAATGGAATTCCTGTAATTTCTGATAGATTTGTAGAAGAAGATGCTATGTATTTATTAGATACTTCTGAGTTTGCACTTCATCAACTTTGCGATTGGAAGTGGTTAGAGGGCGAGGATGGCAGAATAATTAAACAAATGCCAGGATACGCAACTTATAATGCAACTCTAGTAAAATATGCCGATTTAATTTGTAACAAGCCGTCAGGCCAAGCAAAATTATCAGGCTTAGATGGAACTAGCGAAGAATAATTTTAGTTAAAAATAAATAAAAAGAGCAAATAAAAACTAAGGTAAGCTAATGTTGCTTACCTTTAGTTTTTTAAAAATGAATTTTTAAAAATTTAGAGGTTTTTTGTGAAATATAAAATAATTACAGATGACACTTTTGATATAGCAAAAAGATTAAAAGCAATAGATAATAATTACATAATTAAATGGAACATATTAAAAAAAAGATATGAAGTTTTTTATGATGAAGGCGACAAACAAGTACTACAAATAGTTTTGCCCTATAGCGAGTTAGACACAAGAACACTAAACATTGTAAACAAAACAAGAGTAGAAAATTATAAAGCGTTAATAGCTGAAATAGAACAAAAAAATCAAAAATTAACTCAAGAAGCAGAGAAACAGTTAAAAGATAATGCAAATTATCAAATGAAAGAAATGACAAAATATATATTAAAAAAAGGCGACAATTATAATATAGATTTTAGCGATAGTTATAAAACCAAATGGTTTTAAAGGAGGTTTATGTGGAAGTTAAAGAAATAATAAAATTAACGGCGATATATTTACAAATGGAAGACATTTTAGCACTTGAAGAGTTAGGCGGAGAAGTAACCGAGCCAGAAGAGCTTACGAGTAAAAATTTAGAACTGCTTATAAGATGTTTAAACTTAGTTTATAACGAAGTAGCGAGCGATTATGTGCCCCTAAAGCACACGCAAACAGTGACGAGTGAAAATGGCGAAATAAGCTTAGAAAGTTTAGAAAAAAGGCTTATTAGCGTGCTTAGTTTAATAGATAGCACGAGTGAGGTTAGTGTTAAATACAAGGTTTATCCAACTAGCATAAAGGTAAAAGACGGAAGTTATAATTTAGAATATTCTTATATGCCAGATTCGGTTGTTTTGGAAAACGATATAGAAGGTTTTGGCGGCAAATTAAGCGAGCGAATAATGGCTTATGGCGTTGCTAGTGAGTACTTGCTAATTAGCGGACTGTTTGATGAAGCGACACTTTGGAAAAAACGATTTTTAGATTCAATACTAACTGTTAGCAGTAAAAAAAGCGACATCAAAATGCCAGCTAGGAGGTGGTTTTAATGTTTTATGCTAAAGAATTAAAATATAAAAAACCTAAGCAAATTGAACTTACTATCAGTGATTTTAAAAACGGAATAAATACCGAAATTGATGAAAACATTATGCCTTATAAATATGCTACAAACTCCTATAACTTTAATTTTGAGAACGGCGCTTTAATAGAGGGACTAGGCTTTGAAGATTTGGAAGTGCCAGAAACCCCGACAGACCCGCTAGACGAAAATCTGCCAATACTGCCAGCAGGTAAAGAAATTGACTGCATTTGGCACTTTAAACATTACAGCACTTATCAACAAAAAAGATTAGATAAATTAATGTTATACACCAAGGATAAGTTAGTTTATTACGCAACTATGTTTAGCCCTTTACCAACATTTTTTTTGGTAACAGGTATTAATTTTGACACTAGACCAACTGCCCTAAATTACAAGTTAAACGGCAAAGATACGATTATTTTAACAAATGAAACAGATGATTTTGTTTGTTGGAACGGCGAGGAAGTGCCACAAGTTGTAACTACTGCACCTCAACTTAGTTCGCTTTGCACTCATTACGACAAGCTTTTTGCAACTATTGGTGGCGAGCGAAACATAATTCGCTACTCATCAAACATTGACCCGACTACTTGGACAACTGACTTAACCGATATCAATAATCCCTACATTGAGTTAAACGATATGAGGGGAGGAGTAAATAAGGTTATTAGCTTTTTAGGTTATGTTTTTGCTTTTCGGGATTTTGGAATTACAAAAATTAAAACCTATGAAGGCTCAGAAGAAATTAATGTTAGCCATTTGTTTGTATCCGGTAACCGAATTTACAAAGATACTATTTGTGTTTGTGGCGATAGAGTGCTGATGCTAACAAAAGATGGCATTTATGAGTTTGACGGTATAACAACTAAAAAAGTTGATTTAAAGATTGACGGCTTGTTTGACGGCATTTATAACAATCAAGCAATTGCAAGTTATCATGAAGGCAAATACTATGTTGCCTGCAAATTAAACTACCCAGATAACAATGAAATAGGCTGTCAAACAGAAGAAAACAATATTAACGACACCTTAATAGAACTTAATGTTAAAGAACAAACCTTTAATATAATAAGAGGCATTGATGTTACTAGTATGACTTCTATTCAAGTAGATAGTATGAGCAAAATGGTATTTTGTTTCAACAGTGTTTATGGCACAAAATTAGGGCAGTTAGAAAAAAACGGCAAGTTTTTTGATGATAATACAATCAAACATTGGTATTCGCCGATTAGTGATTTAGGTTATCCCGCAACTAAAAAATTAGTTAAAGAAATTAGCCTTTTAACCAAATATAACTGCAATTTAACTGTGTTTACCGAGAAGGAAAGTGCAACTTTTGCAATAAGTGGAAGTAGCACTACTAGCAAAATTAAACCAAACATTAAAGGCGAATTAGTCGGCATTAAAATAGAGAGTTTAACCGATAAAGCTTACATATCAAACGCAAAAATAAAATTGCACCTTTTGTAAAATTATGAAAAAATTATTAAACGAAAACCAACTTAAAACTTTTTTTAAAAATCAAAAGTTAAGGTATCTTATAAAAAAAGGAGGGGCAACAATGCTAGAAAAAATGTTTGAACAAGACGATAATCAAACTAAACAAAATGAATTAGTTAAAAATAAAACTAATCTAGACGAGCAATCATTAAATATTGAATTAAGCCAAGCACAAAATGCACTTGATATAAATTCAATAGTAAAGATAAAGCAAAAATTAAAGAAAATAGAGCAAAACGAACACTCGCTTGAACAACAAAAGGAAGAAATATTGAACGAAAAAAGCACAAAAAAACCAGCAACCTTGGAGGAAGCAAGGCAAAATTTAGAGTATCAGTTACTTAAAAATTATTTGTCTAACTTAGATTCAGAGGCAAAAGTAAATTTTTTGGACAGCCAAATTAACCTAGACGCTAATTTAAAACAAAGTTTACACAAAGTTTTTGGCATAAGCGAATAAACTATGTGGGAAGAAATATTTAATTTAGCAATAAGTAATGGTATTTGGTCAGCTCTTTTTGTAGGACTTTTAATTTTTCAACTAAAAGATAGTGGAAAGCGTGAGAGAAAATATCAAGAAACTATAAAGGAATTGAGTGAACACTTAGGTGTGGTAAACGACATTAAAGAAGAAGTTCAAGAAATGAAAAATTATATGCTTAACAAAAAATTAATATAAGAGGTATATAGTATGAATTTAAAGGAAAAAATGAAAAACTATGGTTTTTGGATGAGTTTGACGGCAGCCGTTATCCTCGTTTTACAAACTTTTGGTAAAACTTTTGGGTTTAGCATAAACGATGAGGCGATAAATTCTATAGTAAACAGCATTTGCGGAGTTTTAATTGTATTAGGTATAATTTCTAACCCAACAAGCGGAAAAAGTTTTTTGGATAAACCAGAAAATAAGGAAGATTAATATTATTTTTTAAAAAAGAGTTTAAATGTAAACTCTTTTTTTTTGTCAAATAGGTTTAAAAGAGTGCATTTTTACAAACAATTATATTTGCAAAAACTAGTTATTTATATTATAATAAATCATAATAGTAGGAGATTATATGAAATTTATTAAATTAACACTAAACTATATGACCAAAAACTTTTTATATTTACTATTGATGTCACTTATTCCAGCGATATTTTTTGGCATCGTTTTAAGCCCATTTAAAGCTGTTGAATTCATAAATATTTATTCAGCAACGCCCGTTTTAAACTTTGGCACAATATTTAATAGTCTAGTTGATTTTGGCTTTTTGCAACTATTGTTAACACTTATATCAATAGTGTTAATTGCAATTTTTGCGAGTGCAATTTTAGGACAAATAGAACAACATTTTAGAAGTGGTAAACGCAATTTAGAAGCTATTAAAGAACATGTAAATAACAATATTTTGTTAGTGATTGCTAATCTGTTAGCAATTTATGTAGTTGTATTTTTACTTATGTTTGTAGCATCTGCTATTTTATTTTTAACACATTTGTTGATGTCGGGAATAAATGCTTCGCCAACAGTTTTTAATGTTATTGTTAGCAATATAATTTTAAGCATTATTTTAATTATTTGTTCACTTATTAGCGGTGTTATTTTAGTTAATACTGCAAATATGATGACCGAGGGAAGTCAGTTTAGATATTCGTTTAGTTCATCAATTAAGCTTACACAAAAAAATAGTTTTGGTTTAACACTTGCGACGATTGCACCATTTTTAGTTGTTGCCGTATTTGTTAGTTTATTTGTTTATAGTAGTTACTTGCCTATTATAAATATTTTAGGTATAATCTTTTTAATTATGTACTATACATCGCTTGCAATGACGAGTTATTACGAGTTATCAAAACTAGATAGATATGACAATAGGAAAAAATATTATTATAAATAAAAGGTAAGATGCACTATGATGTTTAGAAATTCAGTAAGGTTATTATTTTCAAATTTTATCACTGTTTGGAAAATTTTAATATATAAAATATTTACAGTTGTAACGACACTTTCTGTCGCTGCAATTGTTGCGATGCCACTAATTAATGTGCTAAACAATAATAGTTTTTTTGAAAATGCAAAACAGGAACTTGCCGATGCTGCACTGAACTTTAATATTTATTATATTTTGTCAACTTTTGCCTCAATAATTAACTCATTTTTTATAATTGTGAGCGACAATTTAAGCGCCGTTTTAGGTAGCTTGATTGCTGTTTTATTAATATTAATATTATTTGGTAATTTTTTAAGTGGATTAAGCGATTTAGCCGTTAGTGAAAGTTTAAATGGCTATATGTCTAGTAATGCAAATTATTCTTTTACTTCAATGTTTGTTAAAAACTTTGCAAAATCAGTAAAACTTCAATTTGTTAAAATTTTTATAAACCTGCCTATTAATCTTTTGGTTGGCTTTTTAATATACATAAGTTTACCGTTGCTTAGTAGTTCTAATGAGTTTATAGTTATCTTTTCTCCTTTTATAATAATAACTCTAAGCACTGTTTTAATGGCTTTAAACTTAACTATATTTAGCGGTGTTGTACCTGCAATTGTCGTGCATGACTCTTCTATTTTAAAAGGGTATGCACAGGGCTTTAAGGCAGTAAAGCGTAGGTTTTTTAAAACTTTTTCTAATAGTACTATAATTATTTTAACTATTTTAATGTTAAATTTATTCTTTTTAACACTTACTGGTGGCGCTGGTTTAATAATAACTTTGCCGTCTAGCATATTTTTACTTGCTATTTTTAGAATGGTAATGTATTATGGTAGTAATGGAATGAGATATTATGTTGACCCAGAGACTATTCTTTCACCTAAAAAGTTGGAAGAACAAGATAAGGTTAATAAAACTAAATTCATTATTTAAATTGTTTATAAATATAAATTTAATATATACTAAATATAATATTTTCTATGCTAATGTTAGCAATCTTTAGCACAATCACATTTTTTTTGTGGGTGATAAATTTTACTATGATTAGCAAGTATATTAAATGCAATCTATGATTTTTTTAAGCTAATAAGCTTATTAATATATTTTTTACAAAAAGAAAAATGTTTATAAAACATTAATTTAATTGGCTATAACAATCGTTATAGTTGTTTATTATGTTTTTTAAACGCAAAACAAAAAAAAATAAAAATAAAATTTTTAAAAAAAAGGAGAAAAATTGAACACAACAGAACAAAACAACAAAGAACAAAATGCTCTACAATCACTTTCAAGGACGACCTATTTAAAGAGGTCTAATTTAAGTTCAAGAAGTGCGGAGGATTTTAAAAGACAAGAACAAATTAAAAGGGAATTATTAAAGCAGGTAAATAAACAACTAGAAAAAGTTGATATTGCACCGATAGATATAGTTAGAGAGGCACCAATTTTAAATAATATAAATGCTGTTAATCGTCAAAACCCGAACCAAAACAAAAATATTAATCCAAATCAAAATAAGTACAAAAATATTAATTCAAACCAAAATAAGTACAAAAATATTAATCCAAATCAAAATAAGAACAATACACAAAATAATAAAAACCCTGAGGGAATAGAAAATACACAAGAACATATACAAGTAGTAAAAAAACCTTTCAAAAATCAAAAGCCTACTAATAATTTAAATGCAAATAAAAAGCTTAAATTAATGTTTTTAGGTGGAGCGGGCGAAATTGGTAAAAATATGATGGCCGTTGAATATGGAAACGACATTATAATTGTTGACTCAGGCTCAATGTTCCCTGGTGAAGATTTGCCGGGAATAGATTTAATACTACCTGATATTACTTATTTATTACAAAACAAGCACAAAGTTAGGGCGATAGTATTAACTCACGGCCATGAGGATCATATAGGTGGTTTGCCTTATATATTAAATGAAATCAATGTACCAGTCTATGGTAGCAGAATGACTTTAGCTTTAGTAGAATCAAAACTTAGAGAGCATAGGCATATTAAACCTAAATTAATAACAGTTAAAGATGGCGAAAGCATAAAAGCTGGCGTTTTTAGCGTAGAGTTTATTTATGTTAATCACTCAATTGCGGGTGCATTTGCCCTTAGTATTACAACTCCAGTGGGAGTATGGGTGCATACTGGCGACTTTAAAATTGATTACACTTCAGTAGAAGGTAAAACAACAAATTTAACTCGTCTTGCTGAACTTGGCAAACAAGGCGTGCAACTACTTACAGCAGATTCTACTAATGTTGAACTTGAAGGTTATACTATGAGCGAAACAAATGTAGGCAGAAGTTTAGATGTGGTTTTTTCTCAACATAAAGAGAAGCGTATTTTTACAGCAACTTTTGCATCTAACACATATAGATTGCAACAACTAGTTGATTTAGCAAGAAAATATAACAGAAAAATTGCTTTTAGCGGAAGAAGTATGATAAATGTATCAGAAGTTGCTGCTAAAATTGGCGAGCTTAAAATAACAAAAGATATTATTGTCCCCTTAGAAAAAATTAAGAATTACAAAGATAGTGAACTATTGATTTTATCAACGGGTAGCCAAGGAGAGCCTTTTAGTGCTTTAACTAGAATGGCAGCAGGCAACTTTAAAGGTGTTACATTAGGCACTAACGACGCTATTATTATTTCTGCATCTGCAATCCCAGGCAGATCGGAAGAGCGTC
>JAQVOQ010000091.1 GCA_028702545.1 Clostridia bacterium | reverse complement strand
ACAGTTGAAATAACGCTAAAAGCTAGACCTAAGCTTGAAGAAGTTATTTAAAAATTAACAAAAAACACTTATCATAAATATTGATTAAGTGTTTTTTGTTTGCTAATTTTTGCTACTTAATATATACTTAAAATAATTTTTAAAAGGTAGCGAATTTATGCAAACAAAAAATAAATATAAATATAATTTTTCAGATAGTGCAAAGGTGTTTTTATATGCCGTTATAGCACCTCAAATTTTTGGCTTAATTTTGGCGATACTTGTAGCACTTTTTGCTAGCATTTTTAACCTAGATTATGAACTGGTTATGTCTAGCATATTTGTGGATATGATACTTCTTTTTTTGGTACAAGTATCATTTTTAACAATATTTTTGGTTTACAACAAATTAAAAAATATTGATTGGACCGTGGCAACACAAATTAAAAATAAAATTAATATAAAACAAGTAGCCATCTTAGTTGCAATAGCTGTTGCTTGTTTGTTTTTTTTATCTCCCTTAATCAGTCTTATAGATTATTTGATATCATTGACGGGTTATTCTGCAAGCAATGAGTTGTCTGTTGATTTAACGACAGCGGGCGGGTTATTAATAGGTGTTTTAGCACTCGCAATATTTCCTGCAATTATGGAAGAACTGATTTTTAGAGGGGTTATTTTTAACGGCTTAAAAAAGTTTGGTTACAAAAAAGCCATTGTTATAAGTGCCCTTTTGTTTGCACTTATCCATATGAGTATTCAACAAACAGTTTATCAAATAATAATTGGACTATTCTTAGCATACGCTTTATATATTACTGGTAGTTTATTAGCGTCAATAACTATGCATTTTGTTAATAATTTTTGCATTTTACTCATTACTTATTATGCCTTGATTAATGGGTTGGACACGACAACAACGGCAACTTTTAGTACTGTTTCTGATTATACGCATGTAATCATTTATACTGCAATAGGAGCTTTTGTTATTTGGAAATTGTTTGGTTTATTAAAAAAAGAAAGCGACACTCAACGACTAAATCAAGTACCAAAGGATGACAAAGAACTTGTTTCACTAGAGATTATTACGCAAGAAGCTAGTAACGATGAGTTAGTTAAAATAAGCGAAATTGATGTTCAAACAGCACAAAATAATGAGAATAGAAAAAGCGCTCATATTTTGATTATTGCTAGCGTAATTAGTATTTTGTTTTGGCTTATCAATTTTGTTTCGTACATTTAATTTAAAGGGAGTTTTATGAAAAGTAAAAACTTATTTAAAATTAACTTAATATATTTTATTACTATGGTCGCTTTTGTAGGTCTTAGAATACTAAGCAGCGTAGGCATTTTTAATGGTCTATCTAGCAGCGTGGCTAGCACAATTTTTAGCATAGTTATCCAAGTGGGTGTTATGTTTATTTTGCCAATTAGTTTAATGCTTATAATTTTTAAAAAAGGTGTTAAAAAAACATTTTCAGACCTTGGCTTTAAAAAAATAAGTTTTAACAGCATATTGATTGCACTAGCTATTGGCGTTTTAGCATTTTTCTTAAATATAATAGTTTCAACCGTTTTTAATGGAATAATATCTTTCTTTGGCTATAATCCGGCAAATAGTGGAAGTGGGGCGACTTACGATACTTTTTTAAAGTTTTTACAAGCTTTAATTTTAGTGGCAGTTCTGCCTGGCATTTTTGAAGAGATTGTTCATAGGGGAATTTTGTTAAAGGGCTATACAAAAGAAATCGGCGTCAAGCGTGCACTTATATATTCATCAATTTTGTTTGGACTAATGCACCTTAATGTAGGTCAAGTTTTTTATGCAACTATTATGGGATTATTGATTGGAATAACAGTAATAGTTAGTGGAAGTATTTTTCCTGCAATGATTGTGCATTTTGTTAATAATGCTATTAATATTTATTTGGTTTATGCTGCACATAACCAATTAGTTGGTTATAATTTTTATGATAGTATAAATTCATTTTTGCAAGGCAGTAATCCTGCGTTTATATTTATTATGTCATTTGTATTTTTAGCACTTCTTATACTATTTATTGTAATATTGTTTTTACAACTATTTAAAGAAAGCACGGTAGGTAAGCTAGAAAATATAAAAAATAAAGTAGAAAAAACGCTAGATAGCGAAATTTTTGGCACAGATCAACCATTAGAAGTGACTGAGGTTGCTGCTGTTAACACAATACTTGTAGAAAAATTAAGGCCACTACTGCCCGATTTTTCTAAAATAAAATCTCCAGTAGATATTTTAATACCAGAAAGTGAAGAAGATAAATATATTCCCTCAACGCTAGAAAACATGTTCTTTTATGCTAGTGTATTTTTAGGAGTGGCGATTACAATATTCACTTTTATTTGGGGTGTGGTGTAATGATGAGTGTAAACATAATTTGCGTAGGCACGCTAAAAGAAGATTATTGGGTAGAAGCTTGCCGCGAATATGAAAAAAGACTAAGCAGTTTTGTTAAGATTAATTTGATTGAAGTAAAGGAAAGTTTACTTAAACATAATGCGTCAGTAGCGGAAATTAAAAAAGCCAAATTTGAAGAGGCACAATTAATAAATTCAAAAATAAAAGGCTTTGTAATAGTGCTAGAAGTTAAGGGTATAAACTTAACTAGTGAGGCGTTTGCAAATAAAATTTCTGAGTTAAATGTTAATGGAATATCAGAGATTAGTTTTGTTATAGGCGGTTCTAATGGGCTAGATAAGGAGTTTAGTAAAAGCGCTAATATGCAACTGTCATTTTCGCATTTTACTTTTTCACATCAGTTGATGAGAGTTATTTTGTTAGAGCAAATTTATAGAGCAATGTGTATCAAAAATAACAAAACTTATCATAAATAATAGGGGACAGTAATGAATTTAGATTATATGCATTTAGCAATAAAAGAAGCTGTAATTGCTGATAAAAAAAAAGAAGTGCCAGTAGGTGCAGTTATAGTTTTAGACGGCAAAGTTATAGCAAAAGGTTATAATAAACGTGAAAAAACACAGAATGCACTTTTGCATGCTGAAATAGTTGCAATAGATAAAGCTTGCAAAAAATTAAAGAGTTGGCGCCTTGAAAATTGCGAGATGTATGTTACCTTAGAGCCGTGCAGTATGTGCGCTGGTGCAATAATTAATAGCCGAATAAAAGTAGTTTATTTTGGAGCGTATGACCCTAAGAGTGGGGCGTGTGGTAGTGTTGTAAATTTGCTTGAAAATAAGAGTTTTAATCATAATCCGCAAGTTTTAGGTGGAATAATGGAAAAAGAATGTGGCGAGCTTTTAACAAACTTTTTTAAAAACAAAAGAGAAAGCCAAAAAAGGGCGAGTTAATTGACTTTTAGCAATTAGTTTATTACAATAAAACAGTAAACAAAAAAGGAAAAAGAATATGGCAAATCAAATTGATAATGAGAATTTAATAAAAGAAGAGGTATCAGTTATACTTCTCCTAGTTAACAACGAGGCTTTTAAAACTACTAAAAAAAGTTATGAGCTAGAGCTTTTTGGAAAAACAATGCGTGAATGGATAAGATTTGCAATTGTTGGTGCTGAGATTAAAGAGGTTAATGCTACAAGAGCAGATGATATTGTTACGCTTATTAAACCTCATTTAACAGATAA
>JAQVOQ010000090.1 GCA_028702545.1 Clostridia bacterium | reverse complement strand
CTTATATAGTCCTAACCAGTTTTAAACAGACGAACATTGATAAAAAAGCTTAATTGTTGTCAACTGTTGTCAAGGTATTGATTTTGCTTGACAACCATTTTTATTTTGTGGGCTTGAATACCTTTATTTATAAGGGTTGTAGAGAATGGTGTTCAACTCTTGTGTAAAGTGGAACTACGCTGATAAGCACGAGGTCGATGGTTCAAGTCCATTTATCCCTACCACATAAGTCCTTTGTCGAACCTAGTGTTCACAGACGAGGCATTTGGAATAATAGTTAGTAGATAATACTAACTATTTTTTTATTATAAATATTTATGATATAATGTTTATAATAATTTTAGGGAGAGCAAAATGAATAAAGAACAGCATTTAGATTTTGTTGATAATAAAGATATTGCAGAGTTCAAAAACAGTAATTTTAATTATAATTCGTATATTATTCATACTGAAATGAGCGAATTAGTTTGTAAAATAGTAGAAGAGTTTCAGTATTTGGAGAAAGATATACGAGTGTTACTTAAATCTGCAGTAGAGAAAGAAATTTATAACGGACATATGGATTTTACTCTTGATAAAGTTTCAGCTAAACGAACGATAAATGCTTTAAAAGATAGTTTAATAGAAAACAAAATAGCAGATAAATTAATTAAATTAATAGAGTTTAGAAACTATCTTATTCATGAGCATTATATAAATAGTAAAATTGATGCTGGTGATGGGTATTGTGATGTTGACAAACGACTTGAAATAGAAGAGAGTTTTCCCATGTTTTTGTTTATGATTTTTGAAGCAAGAGATTATCTTTCAAATGTTATAAATACGACAAAGGGTATAGTATCCAAAATTCCAAATATTTTTGAAGTTGAAACAAAAAAGAAATAAAAGTTAGCTAATAAAAAACAATATGATATATATAAAAAAGACAAAAATAACTCTTATATGACCACATTTTAATTGAAAACATTGGTTTTTCAATCTTTAAAATTTTAAAACAACAATGCCGGCTTTTTATTTGTAAATTATTGCTAATTTATGCTACAATTATTAAGATTAATAACAAAATATACATTTAGATAAAGGTTTACCTTTATGCGCTGGGAGCATCAATGACAAATAAAAAGAATGCAAAAGAATTTGCTGAGTTTTGGAAAGGAAAAGGTTATGAAAAAGGCGAAAGTCAGACTTTTTGGCTAAGTTTATTAAGAGATGTTTTAGGTGTTGATAAACCACATGAATTTATTTCATTTGAAGATCAAGTTATGCTTGACCATACAAGTTTTATTGATGGTTTTATTTCTTCTACTCATGTTTTGATTGAACAAAAAAGCATAGATAAAGATTTAAGAAAAGCAATTAAACAATCGGATGGGACTTTTTTAACACCATTTCAACAAGGAAAAAGATATTCAGCTGAACTCCCATATTCTCAAAGACCAAGATGGATAGTTACTTGTAACTTTAAAGAGTTTTTAATTTATGATATGGAAAAACCAAATGGCGATCCCGAAAGTATTTTGCTTAAAGATTTAGAAAAAGAATGTTATCGCCTGCAGTTTGTTGTTGATGCTGGCAATGAGAATATAAAAAAAGAAATGGAAATCTCTATAAAAGCAGGCGAGCTTGTAGGCGTATTATATGATGCACTTTTTGAACAATATATAAACAAAGATGATGAACAAAGTTTAAAAAGCCTTAATATGCTTTGCGTAAGGCTTGTATTTTGTTTATATGCAGAAGATAGCGACCTGTTTGGAGAAAGGCTTGCTTTTCATAACTATTTACAAAGCTTTGCAGTAAAAGATGTTAGGCGAGCACTTATAGATTTATTTAAAGTATTAGACACAGAACCTCAAAATAGAGATCCATATCTTGACGATGAGTTAGCAAAGTTTCCTTATGTTAATGGTGGTTTATTTGCAAATGAAGAAATTGAAATTCCACAATTTAATCAAAAAATTGTAGATATAATTTTACATCAAGCTAGTGAAGATTTTGATTGGAGCGAAATAAGTCCAACTATTTTTGGTGCTGTTTTTGAAAGCACGCTAAATCCTGAAACGCGTAGAAGTGGCGGAATGCACTACACTTCAATTGAAAATATTCATAAAGTTATTGACCCATTATTCTTAGATGACTTTAATGATGAACTTGCTAAAATAAAAGAAATTAAAGTTGAAAGAACAAAAAAGCTAAAATTAGAAGAGTTTAGAAAGAAACTTGGCTCACTAACATTTTTGGACCCCGCTTGTGGCTCGGGCAATTTTTTAACAGAAGCTTACATATCACTAAGAAGGTTAGAAAACGACGCCTTGCTAACTTTAACAAAAGGGCAAGCAATGTTTGACTTTGGCGATGTAATTAAGGTGTCAATTAGTCAATTTTATGGCATTGAAATTAATGATTTTGCTGTTACAGTTGCAAAAACTGCACTTTGGATTTCAGAATCTCAAATGATGAAAGAAACGGAAATGATTATAAGTCATAACTTAGAGTTTTTTCCTTTAAAATCTTATGCAAACATAATAGAAGCAAATGCCTTGCAAATTGATTGGGAAAGCGTTGTGCCAAAAGACAAACTTAATTATATTATGGGTAATCCACCCTTTGTCGGTGCAAGATTAATGGATAAAAATCAAAAAGCAGATGTTGATTTGATTTTTGGAAAGTGGAAAAATGCAGGCAACTTAGACTATGTTTCGTGTTGGTACAAAAAAACAACAGATATGATAAAGGACACAAATATTCGCTCGGCACTTGTTTCAACCAACTCTATTTGTCAAGGCGAAAGTGTTGCAAATTTATGGAAACCTTTGTTTGATATGGGAGTTCATATAGATTTTGCCCATACAACATTTCGTTGGGATAGTGAAGCGAGTTTAAAAGCAAAAGTTCACTGTGTTATTGTCGGTTTTAGCATTGCACAAAATAATAAGCCAAAGGTTTTGTATTCCGCTGATAGATTTCAAATTGTAAAAAATATTAACGCCTACTTAATTGATGCAGACAATGTTTTTATTGAATCTAGAAGAACGGTGATTTGCAAAGTGTCGGAAATGGTATTTGGGAGCATGCCAAATGATGGTGGTTTTTTAAGCAATTATTCTGATGATGAGAAAAATGAAATTATAAAAAAGTATCCACAGTCTGAAGTTTGTTTTAAACAAATTGTCGGTGCCGCTGAATTTATTAATGATAAAATCAGGTGGTGTTTATGGCTTAAAAACATATCTCCCAATTTAATAAAATCTATACCACCTATTTTAAAAGCCGTTAATGATGTAAAAGTACTTAGAGAAAATAGTGATAGAGATGCAACAAAAAAACTGGCTGAATATCCAATGATATTTGGTGAAATTAGACAACCTGAAAATGGCAACTATTTATTAGTGCCAAGCACCTCTTCTGAAAGAAGAAAGTATGTTCCTATTGGTTTTTTAAGTTCAGATATTATTTCTTCAAATGCTAATTTAATAATTCCAAATGCTACTTTGTATCACTTTGGAATATTAACTTCAAATGTTCATATGGCTTGGATGCGTGCAGTTGCAGGAAGATTAAAAAGCGATTATAGATATTCTGCAAGTATTGTTTACAATAATTTTGTATGGCCTACTCAAACTAAAGAACAGCAAGAAAAAATTGAGAAAACA
>JAQVOQ010000023.1 GCA_028702545.1 Clostridia bacterium | reverse complement strand
AATGGCTACAAACATAAATAGAGCAAATAATTTAATAGGCTTGTCCACTATTATTTTTTCGTTTAAACTTTGTACTTTTGTTGTTTTTTTAATTATGTAATTGTTAAGTTTTTTTGCCCAATTACTCCACTTTTTGTTAGTACTTAAATAGTTTAATAATGGTATAATTAACATGAGCAAAAATGGCACTGGAACAAGGCTCCCGATATAACTGCAAAAAAAACTATTTATTGGACTTAACCCTAAACTCATTCCTATTGGTATAGCACCCTTGGCTTCAATAAAAGGCAACATAGCTATAAAAAATGTAGAAAAATGTGCCAAGAAATTTCCTGAATACAATAAGAGATTAATCAAAATTATTACCTCAAAACTATTTATATTCCTCAGTTTTATGATATAATACATAAGTTTTAAATTATATTTAAAGGAGCAAAAAAATATTTTATGCAAAAAATTTTAGGCCATGTTAGAAGGGCTTGCACAGATTATAATATGATAGAAAATGGCGATAAAATAGGCGTTGGTGTAAGTGGTGGAAAAGACAGTTTAGTTCTTTTAAAAGCTTTGGCAATGTACTCTCGTTTTAGTGAGCAAAAATTTACAATAGAGGCCATTACTGTTGACCTGTTTAACGGCAAATCTAACTATAAAAAAGTGCAAGATTTTTGCCAAGAATTAGGCGTCAACTTAACGATTATTAAAAGCAATATTTATGATATTTTATTTGAAGATAGAAAGGAAAAAAGTCCTTGCAGTTTGTGCTCAAAAATGAGAAGAGGTGCGCTAAATGAAAAAGCACTAGAATTAGGTTGCAATAAAATAGCACTTGGTCATCACGCTGATGATTTAATTGAAACTTTCTTTTTGAGTATGTTTTATGAGGGTAGATTAAGCTCTTTTCATCCAATAAGTTATATGGACAGAACGGGATTATCAGTTATTAGACCTCTAATATATGTTGAAGAAAAAGATATTTCAGTGATAGTAAAACGCCTTAATTTGCCCGTTATGTTTAACTGTTGCCCAGCCAATAAACACACACAAAGAGAGTATATAAAAGAATTATTAAACAGCATAAAAAAGGATATTCCCTTTGTAAAAGAGCGTATCCACGGGGCATTAACTCACTCTGAGCGTTATAATTTGTTTGACAAAATTGACGAAAGATTTAACATACCTAAAAAATAAATTTATAAATTAAAAATATTAAAAATATGTATAAAAAAGAGGCATTATTTGCCCCTTTTTATTTTATATTTGTTTTTTGTTGCCTCTCCGCCCCTTATATGTTTTTCTTTAAAATTTTGCTGTAAAATTTTGTTAATTTTAATATAAAGCGAGTAGTTTATTTTTTTTAATCTATAGGAAACATCGTAATGAATCGTGCTTTTAGAAACACCAAATACTTTTGCCGCTCGTCTTACTGTACTCTTTGTTTGCAAAATATAATTCGCAACCAATAAAACCCTGTTTTCTATGTTCACTTCGCCTGTAACCTCCACTCATTTATGTTAAAATATATGAGAGAATTTGTAGAAATATGCTATATATGCACGAAAAAAAACAAGCTTTTTGCTTGTTTTTGATTTTTATTTAAAGTATTTTTATAAAAACTTCTCTATATAACTAGCTATATCGCCTAAAGTTTTTAGTTTCATAGCTTGCTCGTCAGGAATAGTAATATCAAGCTCTTCTTCAAGGCTCATAAGCATTTCTACGGTATCTAAGCTATCATAATTTAGGTCCTCAACAATTCTCGTTTCGTCTTTAATTTTACTCTCCGCAATGTTAAGTTTTTTTGCAAGTAGTGCCCTCGTTTGTTCTTTCATAAATTCCCTCCGATTAATTAATAATCTAAATTTTACTATAATAATTAATTTTAGTAAAGCGATTAAAGTATAAAATATTTTTAAACTTTAAAAAAAAGAGTGCTCAAACACTCTAATTTTTGTTATTTAATTGCCTTTAAATAGTTGTCATTTACTATTTTCCAATCTACCACATTCCAAAAGTTTGAAACATAGTCTGGTCGTTTATTTTGGTATTTTAGGTAATAAGCATGCTCCCAAACATCTAGCGCTAAAATAGGTGTATCTCCGTCAGTTAGCGGTGAATTTTGGTTTTGTTTTTTTACGATTTTTAGTTTATTATTGTCGTCTAAAACTAAAAACGCCCAACCACTTCCAAACTGCGACTTTGCAGCAATTTCAAATTGTTTTTTAAACTCTTCTACCTCTCCAAACTCATCTATTAAAGCATTTTTTATATCACCATCTATTTCGTGATTATTTGGTCCTAAAATAGAAAAAAATAAGTTGTGGTTAACATAACCTCCGCCATTATTTATAACCGCACTCCTAATGTTTTCTGGCACTACAGTGTTAACTTGAGCAATTATTTGTTCAGCAGAATAACCCCTTAAATTTAGCCCCTCAAGGCTTGCATTAAAATTATCTGTATACGCTTTGTGATGTTTTGTGTGATGAATAATCATTGTTTGTTCATCTATGTATGGCTCTAATGCGTTATAAGCATAGGGCAATTTTGGTAATTCAAATATCATATTTCCCTCCTTTAAAATAAGTTATTTTTATATAACTATATTATCACCTTTTTAAATTGTTGTAAACTAAATTTTACGGTTATTAAAAAAAATATTTTTACCTAATTAATTATGTAAATAAAAAAACAACTGTTACAAAGTTGTTTTTTTATTTTTACTTTTCAGCGCTAGCAAGATAAGCCGAAGGGTCTACTTTTGTATCATCTTCCCAAACTTCAAAGTGAACATGGGCGCCATCTGATACTTCATTCATTGCCGAATCACTTGCAACACCTATAACATCTCCCTTGTCAACGGTGTCTCCCTCTTCTACTTGCACTTGACTATCCAGCGAGCCATACAATGTTTTTAAACCGTCACCGTGATCTATTACAACGACCGTTCCTTCCATATAGTTTGTGTAAATTGCTTGTACGGTGCCACCATAAACGGCTAAAACATCAGCACCCTCAGGTGCCACGAAATCCAATGCTTTATGTGCTTCCCATTGATTTAGTGTCTGATTATAAAGCAGTGCAGTATCCGAATACTCTTTTAATATTGTCGTGTTTGCTACCGGATCTAAAAACACTATTGCGCTACCACCAGTAGGCACATCATCATTTGTCGGTGCCGTTAGCATTACTACGAGCGTTAAAACAGTAAGCGACAATGCAAGTACTGCATAATAACCATATTTTTTTATTATTGACCTAAAACCGTTTAAATTAATTTTTTTTGAACCTATATTCATAATTTACCCTCCTGAAATCAATTGTTGACATAAATTTTATATTGTATACCAAAAAAAATTAATAATCTCCTAAAATTATTGGCGTGCCAAGCGTGACCCTGCCTGCATTATAGACAATTTGCAAATTAACCCTTTTTTCATCTATCTCAATAGAATTTTTAAAGTAGTTACTACTAGCATAAACACTGTAAATAGCTGGTTCTAAATTTTCCACTTTTACTATTGTCGCTTTATAATACTTTAACAGGCTAAAAACTTCCCTTATATAGCCTTCAAAACTTATACTTTCACCAATTATATCTTGCAAATTTTTTTTTACTCTAACACTAAAATTCGCATCACACCTAATAATGCTACCTAGTCCTGCGTTATCTACCACATAATAGTTTTGCCTAAACGGCACTTCTCCTGCAACATAAAACGAATATGTTGCGTCTGGTTTATAATTTGATAATGAAATAAAGGCGCTTGTGCTCGTGTTTGGCAAAGCTATTAAAATAAAGGTGAGCGAAAACAATAAAAGCCTTTTCATAAAAAAACATCCTTAAAATTTTACTTTTAAGAATGTTTAACTGTTTTTAAATTTTTATACTATAAACTAATTAAAAATTGTAATCTAAAACGCCAAAACGACATAATATTTTTAAAAAATTATCACTTGTTGATATGTCGGGTGACAAACAAATAGCCTTTTTAATATTCTTTGAATTTAAACTTTTTTCTATGTAAAAACTAAGTTTTAAGTTCATTCTTTTAAAAATTGTATACGCTTTTAGCATTATCTTTTTAGCCTCTGCAATTTCTGATAGCATTTCATCTTCAAATTCTTTTATGTGATATACACACATTTTAAGATTTTCATCTTGTTTTATATTATTTATTAAATTAACTTTTAACGAACTGCTACCATAAAAAACTTGGGCGGAGACTTTAAGCCTATTTTTTATATCCACTAGTAAATAGTTATTCTCCTTTAAATTTACAATAAAACTCTCATAAATATTAAACAAAAACAAACTAGATATAACTTTGTAATAGGCAGGATGAATTTTACTATCATTATTTATTTGAGATAATGCAAGCGAGTTAAGAGTTGCGGAGTCTATATTTTTGCAATTAAGGCTTTGCAAAATAATGCCTGCTTTTAGGGCGTTATTCATAAGTTTGATAATTGCTTCTGGTTTATAATTATAAAGTTTTTCATCCAAATTAATGGTATTAATAATTAAGTTTTTTATTGCCTCAAAGTGATGAAGAAAAATTGTTTTAGCTTGGCAAGCGCCTATTAAAAATTCATCTAATAAAAAACTTGTTAAACCAACTATCTGGCAAAAAGTATCTAGAATGAATGTCTTTTTTGTTTTTAACAATAAACTCTTTTCGGCAATAATTGCGAGCGGTGGATTAACTTTATAAAACTTAGTTACCCCATCAACTTCCACCTCAGAGGTACGGCATAAATACTGTGGCTCAATTTTTACAGTAGGATAAATTATGTAAGGAATGCTTTTTATAAAACTTATTACTTTTACTAAATTTATTAATTTTGTTGAACCAATTGCCAAAATACATGCAACATCTTCACTAACATTTTTAAGTAAATTTATAGCTTCATTTTTATTTACATCTATCTTTTTGCTAAAAATATACTCAAAATTAGGGTTTTTTATACTTTTTAACAGGTTTTCATAACATTTTTCTTCATTTTTTTTGAGTTTTGATGTTGTGACAATTAATACCTTTTGGTAAGGTAAATATTTTTCTAACACTTCATTAATTTTTTTTCCGGCGTTGTCTCCCAAAAAAATCTCTTTAGTTTTTACATTTAAAAAGCGTCTTCCCATATTTCTGATTACCCCCGATGTAAAAAGAATAGCACGCGAAGACGCTTTTAGCTTAAATAATTTTGTTTGCATTTTGACTAGTTTTAAGGCTTTTTGTCGCCTCGCAAATTTGACAAGGCTCTAATGGAATTTTTGACAGTTAACTCATTATCATTGTTTTTAATAGTTGCTAATTTATTTATTAAATTTTGATTTTTTGAGTTGCCTGCAACAATGAGTAGTGTGGGCAAAATCATTTTTTGTTTTGCATAATTTTTGCCAAGCTTTGAGGTAAAAGTTTGTTTTATTTTTTTATCATCTAGTGCAATCTCTAACAGGTTTTCTATTTTTAAAATACTTTTTAATTCTTCTGACACAGCCACTTTTGCTTGATTTTTATTATAAGGACACACCGCTTGGCATATATCACAACCTAACAGCTTATTTTGCATGCTTTTAGCATCTTTATTTGTAATATATTCTCCCGCTTCTTGCAAATGCCTCAAACACTTGCTCGCATCAAAACCACTATCGCTTATAGCGCCCGTTGGACAAGCATTTTTACAAAGAGAACAGTTTTCACACTGTGGTTGTAGTTTTGTATTAGTTGGCAAGTATTCAAAAGCACCCTCAATTTCAATTGCTTGCATAACAAATCTGCTTCCAAAGTCGTTTAAATAACAAAGCGTGTTCTTCCCAACGCCTGCAAAAGAGTTAATTTCAGCTAATTTTTTATAATTTAGGTCAAATTTATAGTTTACTCTAATGCCTATCTCCTTTAATTCATCCGCTAACTGCTTTGCCTTATGATAACTTGCGTTGCTTACAAAATAATAAGCATCAATTTGTGCGTAATCTTTTTTATTTAATAATTCAAAAGGCGCATAATTAAAAATCAAAATAATAATGCTTTTATTATGTTCTATAGGCGATATAAAAAAGGTATCGGTGTATGCCTTTATTAGTTGTATAACTTTATCTTTCATAAAAAAATTATAACATATTTAAAAAGCGTTTAAAAGTGTTAATATAAACAAAAAAATAACAAATACTATTTATTAGTACTATTAGGAGTGTTATTATGCGTCTTAAAAACAGTTTTCTATTAATCTTAATATTATTTGTTAGCATTTTAACAACGCTAGCACCTAACAACTTTACTGTTTTTGCTAATGATTTAGTAAAATATGATGGCGAAATCGCACATTTATTCACTCATTGCCTAATAGCCTACCCTGATTTAGCTTTTAAGCAAGATAATTTTATGAGAAATGATTACGACAAGGATTGCCTTACAACATCTGAGTTTAAAGGTATTTTAGCTGGTCTTTATCAAAACGATTATGTGCTAGTTAAGGCAAGTGAAGTTTATGATATTAAAAACGACAGAGCCTACAAAAAAACGCTTCTTTTGCCTAAGGGGAAAAAACCATTAATATTATCCTTTGATGATGTAAACTACGACACTAAAAAACTAGGGCGAGGTATGGTGGACAAAATTATTTTAGATGAAACAGGCAATCTTGCAACCTATACTAAAAATGCACCTGATAAACAAAATATTAGTTATGATAAAGAATTTATAAACATATTATCTAATTTTATAAAAAAACATCCTAGCTTTTCGTTTAATAACGCCAAAGGGCTGTTGTGCTTAACTGGTTATGATGGAATACTTGGTTATAGAACGAATTTAACGGGTATAAATAGAGAGTCAGAAATTATAAAAGCTACAAAAATAGTGCAAAAATTAAAAGAAGAAGGCTGGGAATTCGCTTCGCACAGTTATGGTCACTATCATATGAAGAATATATCAAACGAGTTATTTAAGCGTGAAATTGAGCGTTGGCAACAAGAGGTTGAACCACTCATCGGCAAAACAGAGATTTATGTTTACCCCTACGGCGAATATGAAATAGCTGACGCACAAAAACAAAAGACTTATAAACATAATCTTTTGGAAGAAGCGGGCTTTAAATTGTATTGCGGGGTTGGTAAAAAATATTTTTTTGGCTATGCACCCTTTAATATAGACAAAAAAAATAGAGTTTTGTTTATGGATAGAAATCCGCTAGATGGTTACAACTTACGAAAAGATCATATAGAATATGTAAAATATTTTAATAGTTATGAGATATATGATCACAAAAATCGCAAGGTACCCTTTTACAAAAAATAATCTTTATATTAAATATAAATAAAAAAACAGTAAAATTTTACTGTTTTTTATTATCTTCTTTATCAATTAACTCAGCATCAACTTGAACTATATTTTCATAATTATCTTTTTTAAAGTCCTCTTCTTTTTTCCGCCTAAACCGAGAAAATAACTTCCTTTTAGGTACATCTTCCCAAAAGCCTATTTTTTTAAGTCTTTCTGCTTTTTTATCGCCTATTATCATATCATAAATTATTACAACAAAGCCTTGCAATATGAACGCATAGTAAACGATTAGACGCCATATTAAAATTGCCCAGAAGAAACTTCCACCTGCAAACAAACTACCGAACATAGCCGTAAATGAAAGCTCAGAAGCACCTGCACCACCTGGAAGTGGGATAAAGCTAACAGCACATTCCAAAATTACAAGTTTGCTCAAAATGGTCCACCACATAGTAGGGTCAAAGCCGTTAAAAGCACAATAGATTAAAAATGGTATAGTACCTTGAACTATAATATATAAAAATGATAAAAGTAAAGATAAAAACACTACGAAGATGTTAGAGGTAAACAAACGCATACTTTTTTGATATTCTCTAACAAACCTCATAACCTTTTTAAAAGTTACTTCGTAATTTTTTACTATTTTAATTTTGTTTAAAAATTTTAAAACACCAATTGTAACTTTTGGACCAATTTTTTTACTAACAGAAAGCACCATAACTCCTAGTAGTAAAATTAGGTTTAAACTTAGTCCTAACCATGCAGCAGTAACTACAATAGCGTCGTTGCCTTGTGCGCCTGCGTTAGTAATAAGTGTAATTATTACAATTAAAACAAATGATATTTGACTAAAAATATATTTAGCAAGTGGCACGCTTGTTGCAATTTGACTTTTTACGCCACGCTTATTAAGATAATAAACCTGAAACGGTTGACCGCCCGTTCCAAGAGGTGTTAAAAAATCGTAATATCTACCAATAGCCGAAACTTTATAACTTAAATAATGCCTGCTTCTGCCAATGGCTTTATATAGTAATAAATAAAATTTACTCCAATCAAGAAGATTAAGAAGTGGAAAGCCTAAAATCGCTAAATAAAGATAGTTAAAATTTGCACCACTAGCAAGTAAATCAGCAAACGATGAAAATCCTCTAACTTCCGCTTGATTAATTAAGATTAAAGCAATTACTCCAATGTTTACAAGCAGGAAAATAAAACTCCAATATTTCTTTTTGCTCTTTTGCTTTACAACGGTATCCTTAGCTTCTAGCAATTGTTCCATCTCAATTGTTTTGTCTTCTCTAACACTAATAATTTTTTCACTTCTTGCTTCGCGTGAAGCAAAAAATGCAATGTCTAATAAGCCCAAATATGGCACAAATTTTTTAAGACCATTATCTTTTAAAAATGGGCGTCTTTTGCGCCTTCTAATTGCTCGTTTGTAGCGAGCAATATAAAACCTATCATAACGGTTTTTCGTTTCCATTTTTACCTCTTACTTATAAGTTGTTGTTTTATATTATCACTAGTGCCAAAATTTGTCAATTTGCTATTACTATTTAATATACTAAATATCTATATTTATTCAAAACAAATTTATTTTGCGTAAATGAGTACATAATTAAACAAAAAAACATAAGCCAAAACTTATGTTTTTTGATATTTGTTTTTATTTTAACCTAAAATGTCAGCAAAGCGAGATTCATAAATTGTAATTGCAGTCGTACCTTTCATCTCATTTATAACAGAAGTTTGATAATTAGAATAACTTCTTCTATTTACTGTGTCATACATTTTGTCATAAACACTCTTATTAAGTCCTACGCTTAGTGGTGTATTATAAAGTGCTTCAGGTGTTATGTTTAATAAGTTATCATAAGTAATAATGTTTTCAACTGGCTTAGAATAAAAGATAATATGGTAGCCATAATCTGCTTCAACTAACCCACTCAAACTGCCTTGACCCTCTAAGTATAATTCTCTTGAAGTATCAGCAAATGCTTTTACCATCTTATCGGTTACTTCTGTATCTAGGTTGATTGTATAAGGTATTTCGGCATTATTCATACCAGGGTCAGTATTATATTTGTAAATAAATTCATTAAAGATTTGTGCTTTTAATTCTAAATCTGCACCAGCTGCTGCTAGAGCATTTTGGATTTCGGTCAAAATTGTGCTTGCTAATTTGTCATCTCCAATTTCTAGTCCGTTTTCATCACGCTCTTTGCCTGATATTTGATTTTGAACTGCTAACACCAGTGCATCATATTGAATTTGGTCAATATCACCAGCTGCAAGTTGTGCTTTATAATCCTCAATTAATGCTGTTTGTTCGTCATTGTATTTAATCAATACATGACTTACATAAATATATTCCTCTCCTGAATTTGGATGATAATAAACTGATGCCGCATCCGAACTCATTGCCGTGTGATAAGCTTCCATATCTATTGAATATTTTGCAAAACTATCTTGAACTAGTTCAATATATTTGTCAACAATCGCTTGATTGTCAATTCCTAAATTATCGTTATAATTTTCTTCAAATAAAGCAATATACTTGTTGCCTGCATAAATGTCATATAGTCTTGCTAATTCTCTATCAAAAACTTCTGAATCAATTGTTGATAAATTTTTCCATACTTCATTATTTTTTAATTGTCTAATATATCTCTTCCAAGCTTCTGCTTGAACCTCAGCATAAGTAAAGCCACTACTAACCTCATCAATACCTGTATTAAAATCTTCTCTAACAATGTCACCAATAGGATCTTCAACAGCTTCTGGCTCTACTGGAACATTTACAAATTCGCCCTCAACAATCAATACTTTTTTCTCATAAGGCTCGTAAATATCAAATGTTTCTGGCTCTACTTCATCCTCAGTCGTTAAATAAACGACATTCCATTCAGCTTTAATTTGACCTTCATATTCATTTAATTGACTATTAACAAAATCATAAACTTCTTGCCAAACAGCATTAACTTGAGTTTGAGTTAAGTCTCCCAAAACATCTTTTGCTTTCATTAAAATAAGTTCACGATATACTATGCTATCAACGACTTTATCCATAGCTTGCGCTACGGTATCGCCATCTTCAATATATTGTGAGCCAACGCTATTAAAACGTTGAATCAACTCTTCTTTTGTAATTTCAACATCGCCTACTGTTATAACGACAGTGTTATAATACTTTGCCTCATTAAGTCCAATAAGGTCACATCCGCTTAAAACGCTGATGCTTGCAAATAACACTAATAATATTACTGATAATAATTTTTTCACTCAAATTTCTTCCTTTCTATATATTTATTGCTTTTTAATTATACAAGATAATGCATGTATTAGCAATTGATTTAATCGCAAAGTAGTAAAAATTTTAATACGCTATCTTGTTTTTTATTTACTGAATAACCCTTTAAGTCAAACTCAATTATTGCATTATTTTCAAACTTTAATACAGCAACGCTTTTAAATTGTGATAACGCCTTATTTACAGAGTCACTTATGGCTTTTTCTTTATCGTAGAATTCTATTAAACACTTGTTAGTATTTATTATAATTTTTTTAAGTCCTACTTTAATAGCTAAGTTTTTCATAAACGCAGTAGTCGCTAAGTTGATAACAGTTTTTGGCACTTCGCCGTAAATGTTAGCTATTTCTTTTAACACCTCATCATATTGCTCAGTAGTTTCAATCGTATTCAAACTAGAATATACTCTAAACCTATTTTCATCTTCTTTTATATACTCAGCTGGAATATATGAGTTAAGTTCTAATTCTATTTTAATATCTCTAACTTTTTGCCTTGCTTCGCCTTTAATTTCTCTTACTGCCTCTTCTAAAATTTTACAATACATATCATAACCTACGCGTCCCATATGGCCGTGTTGTTCTCTTCCTAAAATGTTACCTGCTCCTCTAATTTCCAAGTCCCTAAGGGCAATTTTAAAGCCAGATCCAAGTTCAGTAAATTCGTTTATGGCGCTTAAACGCTTGTATGCACTCTCGCTTAAAACTTTTTGTTTTTCATAAGTAAAATAAGCATATCCAAGTCTTGAACTTCTTCCCACTCTACCCCTTAACTGATAGAGTTGACTAAGCCCTAATTTATCGCTATTTAACACAATTAAGGTGTTAGCATTTGGCAAATCAATGCCGTTTTCTATTAATGTTGTGGCGAGTAAAAGTTGAATTTTGCCATCATATAAATCTTTTATTACTTTTTCTAGTTCATGCTTTGGCATTTGTCCGTGAGCTATTTTCATAACAACATTTGGCATAAGTGTACGAAAACGCTCAAACATTGTGCTAATCGTTTCTACCCTATTATAAATAACAAGTACTTGTCCATCCCTCATAACCTCTCTATTAACTGCATCTTCCACTAATGCGTTAGAATATTCCGTAACAAAAGTTTGCACTGGCAAGCGGTCTTTTGGTGGTGTTTCAATTAAACTTATATCCCTAATACCAATCATAGACATATGAAGAGTTCTTGGAATAGGTGTTGCGCTCATTGTTATAACATCAATGTGTTTTTTAAGCTCTTTAATTTTTTCTTTATCCGCCACTCCAAAGCGTTGTTCTTCGTCTAAAATAAGCAGTCCTAAATCTTTAAATTTAACATCTTTACTAAGGAGTCTGTGCGTTCCACAAATTATGTTGGTTTCGCCTTCTACTAATTTCTTTAACGACTCTTTTACTTCTTTTGGGTTTTTAAAACGACTAAGTACATCACAGCTAACTGCAAATTCGCCCATACGAGCTAAACAAGTATTATAATGCTGTTCGGCCAAAATTGTAGTCGGCGCTAAAAATGCCACTTGCTTTCCGCTTAAAATTGCTTTAAATGCTGCTCTTAGAGCAACTTCTGTTTTGCCATAACCGACATCGCCACAAATAAGCCTGTCCATAATTTTTGAACTCTGCATATCGCTTTTTATCTCGTTAATAGAGATGACTTGGTCATCGGTTTCGGTGTAAGGAAAAGCGCGCTCAAAATCTTGTTGCATATCGTCATCTGGCAAAAATTTAAAGCCTTGACGCTTTTGCCTTGATGCGTATAAACCGACTAAGTCTATCGCCATATCTTTTACACTTAATCTTACTTTTTCTTTTTGCCGAGCAAACTCTGCTCCGCCAATTTTGTTTAATTTTGGCGCTTCCTCTCCGCCGACATAGCTACTGATTAATTCTACTTGTTCAGTCGGTAAATATAACATGTCTCCGCCGGCATATTTAATTAAAATGTAATCTTTTTCGTATCCTGATAATTTTAATCTTTCAATAGATATACATAAACCTATTCCGTGAGTGTCGTGCACTACATAATCGCCAACTTTTGGCATAGTAAACACAGCTTTTTTGTTTTTGCTTTTTATCTGTTTTGATTTTTTTTTATCAAATAGTTGTTCTCCGCCAATTATTATTAACTGTTCAAAAGTTAAACTAAAACCTTCTTTGATTTTTGAAGTTAAAATGTTTATTTTGCCCTTTACCACTTGACTCGTGCTTGTAATAAGGTTAGCATCAATACTTTGTTCTTTTAAAAATTTTTCTAGGTAGACGCTTGATGAGCTATTTTCGCCCGCTAGCACTAGTGTTTTTTTGTCTTTTAAAAACCTTTTTAAGTCACTTACTAGCATTTTATAATTTTTTGAATAATTAACTATTGGCGACACTTTTAAGCTAAAAACTTCGTCGGGAATAAATAAATTATTTTGGCTAGTTAAATTATGATAGGCTAATTTTACATTGCTATTTAAACCCTCTAAAAGTTCCTGCTTACTAAAATAAAAATGCTTATGCTCCGCTAAAACTTCGCCGGCATTTTTTAGGTTTTTTATGCTTAATTCAAACTCTTTATATAATAAGTCAAGTTCATTAACAACTAGTTTTACATCGTTAAAAACTAGTAGGCTTTCAGGCGCAATATAGTTGAGTATACTAGCCTTATAATTTGGCAAAAACGGCAAGCACCAGCTAAGACTTACATCTCTATTATTAAACCCTAAGTTTAAAAAAATGTTTTCACAAATATTATTTAACCTAACCATATAATTAGGCTCTAAGTTTGATTTACTAGCAGAATTTTTTATGCTTTTTGTTACTTGCTCAAGTTCATTTTCATCTACGAAAATTAGTGTATTAGGGCTAATATCAATATGCTTAACATCGGTTATTGTTGTGTAAGATATTAAGTTATAACTTTTTATATTTTCTACTTCATCATCAAAAAATTGCACCCTAAACGGCAGTTCACTGTTGGACGGAAAAACATCTAAAATATCGCCTCTTAAACTAAAATCGCCTCTATGCTCCGCCATCGCTTCTCGTTTGTAGCCTATTTTAATTAATTGTTTTATCAGTAATTCTAAGTCATAGTTGACACCAGTATTTAAAGTTAAAATATGGCTTTTAAAAACGCTTGGCATCGGCAATTTTTGCATTAGAATTTCGGGCGTTATTATTAGAATATCTAGCTCGTTTTTAACTAAGCTATAAAGCGCGATATAATACTCTTGCATTAAGTTGCTTTGCTCTGCTGTATGAAAAATATAGCCTGACAATTTGTAACCTATAATGCTTACTTTTTTGTTAAGTGCTTCAAAATGTTCTTTTAATTTATTTGCTTCTTTTATGTTTTCGGCAATCAGCACAAAACTATCGTTAAAACTATTCAAAAACAACACTCTATCGGCAATAATTGAACCAAAAACGCTCACATTTTTTTTATTTTGAAGTGAGCTATAAAGCGACAAGTATTCGCTGTTTATTTTTAGTTTTTGCAATATGTTTTTTAACATAAACCCTTTAATTTAAAAAACAAAAGTTTAGTTGACACTTTTGTTTTCTATCTCTCCGCCTTTTATAATAAACTCATCAATCAAGTCGGCAGTTTTTTCAAAAGCCTCGCTCAATAATAGTAGTTTTGCCTTGCTTATATGACTTAAAACATAATCAGCTAAGTTCATATTACTGTTTTCAGGCATTCCAACACCTATTCTAACCCTTGGAATTTCGTTTGTTCCCATAATATTAACTATGTCTTTCATGCCATTATGAGTGCCACCACTGCCAGATGCTCTATATCTTACGGCTCCTAATTCAAGGTCAATATCATCATAAATTATTAATATATGTTTAGCGTCAATTTTATAAATTGTAGACAAACTTTGAATGCTTTTTCCACTTAAATTCATAAAAGTTTTAGGCTTGGCCAGTATAACTTTGTGTTCACCAATTTTACCCTCAAAAACAAACGCATTGCCTTTATTTTTATTTAAGGTAACGCCTTTTTTCTCAGCATAAGTATCCATCGTCATAAATCCCATATTATGATAGGTATTTTCGTATTTTTTGCTGGGGTTTCCTAATCCTACAATCAATATCATTTTTTTATTTCCTTTTGTTATTTTGTTTATTTGTTTGT
>JAQVOQ010000022.1 GCA_028702545.1 Clostridia bacterium | reverse complement strand
CTATAATTTTTTCTAAATTTTCTTTAATAAAAGCTTCTTCTAAGTGGTTGACATTCAAAATGTGAGGTATTAACAATCCTTGCAACGCTAGCGCGCGCGAATTTATTTGCTCGGTTAATTTATCGTATAATAATCTCTCGTGAGCGGCATGTTGGTCTATTACAAACAAGCTGTTATCTTTTTCTATCATAAGATAAGTATTAAACGCCTTGCCTACTAAAATTAAATTAGAATTATCAGCCTTCATACTATCAAAAGCAGAAGTTTGCACATTTTTTTCTATTAATTCGCCCTCAACTTCGTGCAAAGCTTTGTGAAGCGCACTTGTAAGTGAATTTGAATTTTCGTTTAATGTGTTCGCGCTATCAACACTTGCAAAATTCATAAAACTTGATAATATTTTTGCTTTTTGTTCTAGTATTTGTTCTTCTGCATCAACACGATTTTCAATAATAGGCGCAGTTTCAAGTTTCACTTCTTTTAACTTATCGCTTACTTTACTACTAAAACTAGCACCTTCATTCAAATTATAAGTATTTTTTGGTTCAAATAATTGTTCTGTGTTCACTTCTGGTTTATTCTCTAACTTTAAAATGTTGTTAGCGTTCATCAAAGTTTGATTAATTGCATTATAAATTAATCCATAAATCATTTGGCTATTTTCAAACTTAACATCTAGCTTGTTTGGATGCACATTAACATCCAAACTGTTTAGAGGCAATTGCATATGAATAATATAAAACGGAAATTTGCCTTTCATAAGGTAATTTTGATAAGCGCCATAACTTGCGGTGCTAACAATAGAGTTTACAACATATCTGCCATTTATTATAAGGGTTTGATAGGTGCGATTACTTTTAGAAAAATTTGGTTTACCTAAGTATCCGCTTAACAAAATGTCGCCAGATTTATGGTTTAGAGGAATAATGTTTTCTAGTGTGTTTTTGCCATAAACGGTGAAAGTTGCTTCTTCTAGATTTTTACCACTTGAACGATAAATTTCCTTTTTACTCGCTAAATAAACAAAACTAATTTGTGGGTTTGCCAAAATTAATCTTGCAATTAAATTTGTTATTTCTGCCTCTTCACGAGTTGCACTTTTTAAAAACTTTTTTCTTGCAGGAACATTAAAAAATAGGTTATTGATAGTAATAAAAGTACCATTTGGGCTTGCGACTTCTATGTTTTCTGTCAACACTCCGCCTTCAATTTTAACCCTTTGTCCTGTTTCGCAGTCTGCAGTTTTGCTAAAAATTTCTACTTGCGACACATTTGCAATGCTTGCAAGGGCCTCGCCTCTAAAACCCAAGGTTCCAATTTGTTCTAAGTCCTCAACTGTTTTAATTTTGCTAGTTGCGTGAGGCAAAAATGCTTTTTCTAAATCATCTCGCTCAATACCACAGCCGTTATCGGTTACTTTAATCTGCTTTAGGCCACCTTCCAAAATTTCTATTCTAATGTTCGTAGCACCAGCATCTAAGCTGTTTTCTACAAGTTCTTTAACAACGCTTGCAGGACGATCTACAACTTCGCCCGCTGCAATTCTATTAAAAACACTATCTTCTAACAAATTAATTTTTCCCATAACACTTTCCTTTTAAAGTTTATTTTTAAAAAACTTTATCCTATTTTTACTTTTTCTATTAAATTTTGCAAAACGCCAAACGCTTCTAACGGGCTTAAATTTTCTATATTGCTCTCTTTTAATAAATTAATTATTTCCGTTTGATATTTGTTAATTGCAACACTACTCTCGCTTTTGTTTGTCAAATTAGTAATATTATTTTTGTTTATGTCGGATTCTTCAAGTCTATTTAATATTTGCTTAGCCCGTAGGGTAACTTCTTTTGGAAGTCCCGCCAAACTTGCAACTTCAATACCAAAGCTTTTGTTAGCACCACCTCTAACAATTTTGCGTAAAAACAAAATGTTACCGCCAAACTCTTTAACATTGATTCGGTAATTTTTTACACCTTCTAAAATGCCTTCAAGCTCGGTTAGTTCGTGATAATGAGTAGAAAACAAGGTTTTTGCTTTCAAATATTTTGAAACATATTCCATAACGCTCCAAGCTATACTAAGCCCATCAAAAGTTGAAGTGCCACGACCAATTTCGTCTAAAATTATTAAGCTTTTACTAGTTGCATTATGCAAAATATTTGCAACTTCTACCATTTCCACCATAAAAGTGCTTTGACTGTTAAGCAAGTCATCAGTCGCACCAATTCGTGTAAAAATCCTGTCCGTTAGGCTTATTTGCGCTTGTTTTGCCGGCACAAAACTACCTATGTGAGCCATTAATGTAATTAACGCAACTTGCCTCATATAAGTGCTTTTGCCCGCCATATTAGGGCCTGTAATTATCATTGTTCTATTAGTTTCAGTGTCAAGTGTTGTGTCGTTTGGCACGAATTCTTCTGAGACCAACAATTTTTCTATAATTGGGTGCCTGCCATCCAAAATGTGAATTTCGTTTAACTCTTTGTTAATAGTTGGCTTTACATAGTTATTGTTAACGGCAACTGTTGCAAGGGATGCTAAACTATCTAAAATGGCTATTTGCTTTGCCGAAGTCTGCAAATGACTAACTATTTTTAACAGTTCTTCTCTAAGTTCATTAAACAAACTAAGTTCTAGCTTTAAACTTCTCTCTTCGCTGTTTAAAATTTTATCTTCAATTTGCTTTAATTCCTCGGTTATATATCTTTCGCCGCCTGTTAGCGTTTGTTTGCGTTGATATCTAAACGGCACAGAGTCTTTTTGTGAATTAGTCACTTCTAAATAATAGCCAAAAACACGATTAAAGCCAATTTTAAGGTTTTTTATGCCTGTTTTTTCTTTTTCTTCCGCTTCTAACTTGGCTATCCAGTTTTTGCCTTCAACATTTATATTTCTTAACTCGTCTAATTCTTCGTTATAACCCTCTTTAATATAGCCACCATCTTTTGTTGTCATAGGTGGATTATCTACTATTGCGCGCTCTAATAAATGCGCCGTACTGGTAAAAGGGCTTATATTAGCAACTATGTTATTTAAAATTTCACTGCTGTTGTTTTTTATTAAAACTAGTAAATTTGGCAATTGTTTTAATGAATTTAAAAGTGCCAAACAGTCCCTAGGCATTAGCGTGCCATAAGAAATTTTGCCTGCAAGCCTTTCAATATCGTTTATTTTTGATAATTCATCTAAAATGCTTTGGCGTTTAAACAGATTAGCAAAAAGTTCTTCAATTCCGCCTTGCCTTAAATTAATTTCACGCTCATCTTGCAGAGGTTGCTCTACCCAAGTGCGAAGCATTCTAGCTCCCATGCTAGTTTTAGTTTCGTCAAGAAGCCAAAGTAAACTGCCTCTTTTTTTGCGGTCGCGAACGGTTTCGGTTAATTCTAAATTTTTTCGCGAATTAACATCTAAATACATAAAGCGATTGTTTTTAATGAGTTCAATTTTGTTAATATGCGTCAAACTGCGTTTTTGCGTTTCGTTTAAGTACTCTAACAAAGCGCCCGCGGCACTAGTTGCAAACTTTTTGTCCTCTAAATCAAAAATTTCTAACGATTGCGTGTTAAATTGTGCTTTTAAGTTATCTGTCGCCTTGCGTTTTTCGTAAGCCCAATTAAAATACGCAAAAAATTTAGGCAAAACGCCAAGCTTTATGCCCTCTAAAATGTAACTTTCTAAAAACATTTCATCATTACAAATAATTTCGGATGGTTTTATCATTACTAAAGTGTCGTTTAGTAAACTCGTACTGTTTTCATCTAAAAATTCTGTCGAGAAAAACTCACCTGTTGAAATATCGGCAAAACTTACGCCAATATTTGTTTTATTTTTATATACGCTAGCTATATAGTTGTTTTTTTTGTCATCTAGCATATTGCTTTCCATAATTGTGCCGGGCGTTACAACTCTAACGACATCTCGCTCAACTATTTGCCCTGCAATAGGCTCGGTTAACTGCTCACAAATAGCAACCTTATAGCCAAGTTCAATTAATTTTGCAATGTAGATATCAACGCTTTTTGCTGGAACTCCGCACATAGGTGCACGCTCATCCATACCACAAGCCCTACCAGTTAGCGTTAGGTCAATTGCCTTGCTCGCAGTTACGGCATCGTCAAAAAACATCTCATAAAAGTCGCCTAACCTATAAAAAAGTAAAGCGTCTTTATAATTTTCTTTTGTTTGCAAATAATGTTGCATCATTGGTGAAAGTGCCATTATTTTCTCCTAATCACATATCGTTAATCTATACTTTTGTTAATTTAATCTATTTTTTGTGCAGTTATCTTTTTATGGTCAACTGCTAAAACTTTTGCTTTATAAAAATTGCTTAGGTTAATATTTTCGCCTGCTAATTCAACAATCCTGCCCGCATCTGTTTTTGCATAGTACTTGTTGTTTTTAAAAGTATTCACTAAAACATTAATTTCTCTACCTACTAACTTATTTCTTGTTCTCTCGGCTATTGTTTTTTGTAAGTTTAATAATTCATTAACTCGCCTATTTTTAATTTCATACGGTACTTGGTCGGCCATATTAGCGGCTTTTGTACCATTTCGTTTTGAAAATATATAAGCAAAAAGATTGTCGTATTCAATGGCTTCAATCAATTCTTTTGTTTTTTTAAAGTCCTCTTCAGTTTCTCCAGGAAAACCTACTATAAAATCGGAACTTATATTTAAATTTTTAACTTTTTGTTTTAATTTGTTAACTATTTCTAAATAATGTTCAACGGTATAGCCCCTATTCATTTTAAGTAAAACATCATTACTTCCAGATTGCACAGGCAAATGTACGGCTTTACTAACTTTTGGATTATTTGCAACAACATCAATAACTTCATCGGTTAAGTCTTTTGGGTGGCTCGTCATAAACTTAACAATAAAGTCACCCTCCAAATTTGCAACGGTTGAAAGTAAATTTGCAAAGGTAAGGTTAGCGTCGTTTATATCGTTGCCGTAAGAATTAACATTTTGACCGAGTAAGGTAATCGTTTTGTAGCCCTCTTCAATTAGACCTTTACACTCATTTATAAGCTCGTCCATATTTCTGCTACGCTCTCTGCCCCTTACATAAGGCACGATACAATATGCGCAAAAATTATTGCACCCAAAATTTATGTTTACCCAAGCGTTAAGTCCGCTTGTTCTATTAACTTCTGTCATATTAGGTACGCCGTCTTCCCGCTCCCAAATATTAAAAATGCGTTCGTGATTAAAATTAAAGTCAATCAAATATTGTTTGAATTTGTGTAAGTTATGTGTGCCAAAAATAATGTCTACAAATGGAAAAGTGCGTTTTAATTTTAGTGCATCTTGCTTATTTTGAGTCATACAACCGCCAACGGCTATTATTAGGTTTTTGTTGTCGTGTTTAAGCTGTTTTAAGGCTCCAATGTTACCAAAGGCTTTTGAAACTGCCCCTTCTCTTATTGAACAAGTATTAAATACTATTATATCGGCTTTTTTGGTGTCATCTGTCATTTTATAGTTAAGACTTTCAAGCATTCCTGCAAGTTTTTCCGACTCGTGAACATTCATTTGACAACCGTAAGTTATTATTTTGTATAGTTTTTGCATTATGTATAATCTCCCAAGTTATATTATATAGGGTTTTTAAAAATTTTTCAACCTATTTTCCTTTAACTGTTATATAAATACTTAAAAAACAAATAATAAAATTAACACTTAAGGCGTGGGTAAAAATGTGAAAAAAACTGTTAAAATAATAGCAATATTTAGTTTTATATTTTTGATATTGGGCATATGTGCAATTGCCTTTTTTTCTAGCAGTATTTATGGACTAGGCTCGCAAGTTAGTTTTGATAAAAATGTTTTAATAAAAAGAAATGCTAAAATTGGATTATATGATGATTACGACAATTTTATTGAAACGACCTCAATAACAGAACCTGTAATAAAACTTGAAGAACTACCTAGTTACGTTAAAAATGCGTTTATATCTATTGAAGATAAAAAATTTTATAGTCATAGCGGGCTAAATTATGGCAGAATGGCTAAGGCTTTTGTCAAAAACTTAACTAGTGGATACGCCAAAGAAGGTGCTAGCACAATTAGTCAGCAACTAATTAAAAATACATATTTAACGAGTGAAAAAACTTTTAATCGCAAAATTAAAGAGGTAATGCTCACCTTAAAACTTGAAAAAGAATTTTCCAAAGATGATATTTTAGAAACTTACCTAAATGTTATTTATTTTGGCAATAGCAGCTATGGTATTGAAAGTGCTAGTAAAACTTATTTTAACAAAGAGGCAAAAGATTTAAGTTTAGCAGAAGCGGCAACTCTTGCAGCTATTATAAAATCACCTCGCAACTACTCGCCTTTTTACAACCTTGAAAACAGTGAGAAAAGGCGAAATTTGGTATTATCTGAAATGCTAAAAGATGGTTATATATCAACTCAAGACTACCAAACAGCAAAAAATAGCCCAATAACTACGCATTTGAATGATAAAGAATTTTATAATAAGCGAATATATGAAAAAGCCGCATTAGATGAGGCTAGCAAATTATTAAATTTAAGTGAAAAAGATTTGGCGGTTAGCGGGCTTAAAATATTTACTTATATGGATAAAAAACTGCAAGATAAAACTGAAGAATTAATTTTAAATAAAGACTATTATCATCAAAATTCTTACGGAAATATAGCCGATAGTGGTACGGTTGTAATAGATAATAAAACGGGAGGAATAAATGCATTTTATGGCAAATCCAATTATAATTTAGTTAATATGCGTAGAGCGCCGGGTAGTGCTATTAAGCCTATTTTAGTTTACGCCCCTGCCCTAGAATATGGTAAAATTAGTCCAACAACTCCAATTTTTGATGAGGCAATAAATATAGCGGGCTACACTCCGACAAATGTTGGCAACAATTTTTACGGCTGGGTAACAGCAAGAAATACGGTTGAAAAATCGCTAAATATACCAGCAATTAAAATTATGCAATATGTTGGACTAGAAAGAGCAAAAGAGTTTGCTACTCATGCGGGAATAGAGTTTAATGAAAAAGATATCGGTTATTCAATCGCTCTTGGAGGGTTTACTGACGGCGTTAGTTTGATTGAACTTACAAACTCCTACTTACCTTTTGCTAATAATGGCAATTTTATAGAGGCAAAGTTTGTTAAAAAAATTGAAGATGAAAATGGAAGGATTTTGTATGAGCGCAAAATAATACCTACTAAAATTATGAGCGAAGAAACGGCATATTTGATGACGGATATGCTTATAAGCGGTGTTAAATATGGCACTAGCCAAAAATTAAAAACACTTAAATTTGAAGTTGCCGGTAAAACGGGCACAGTTGGTATTCAAAATTCTAATAATAACTCTGATGCGTGGAGTGTTGCATACACACCTGAAAAAAGTATAGGCGTTTGGCTAGGAAATTCAACAGGAGAACAAGAGATGCAACTTGAATCTTCAAATAATGGCGGGACATATGCAAGTATGCTACTGCGAGATATTTTTGAAGCAGCTAATAATGGTAAAAAGGGTTCATTTATCACGCCAAACGGCATAGTTAAACAAAATATAGATTTAATTGAACTTAAAGAAAACAATAAAGTTATGCTTGCGAGTGAAAATACGCCTGAAATGTATGTTTTAGAAGAGGTTTTTAACAAAAAGTTTGCACCAAAAGCAGTTAGCACAAGTTTTGACTCGTTAAGTAAGCCGATACTGTCGCTTAAAGTAAAAGATAATGTGAGTTATCTAACTTTCAACGCAAATAGTTATGTAATTTATGAAATTTATAGAGTGCAAGAAGACGAAACTAAACTAATTGAAACTATTAAAAATAAAAATGGTCAAGTGGAGATTATTGATAAGGATATTGAAGAAGATGCGATGTATTCTTATTATGTTTTAGCAAAGCAAGTAAATAATTTGACGGGAAAAGTAGTAACTAGTGCTGAGAGTAATTATGTTAAAGCGCTCATAAGTAATAAAACTAATGATATTGCCAGCATTATAGAACAAATAAAAGCAAAAGCTGAGGATAAATTGAAGGCGACCAAAAAGAAAAAGAGGATTATAAATTGGTTTAATGTTAAAAGCATAAAAAAACTAGCTTAATGCTAGTTTTTAAATTTTTTAATTAAATTTTTATAGCTTCTTTAACTTTAGTTTTAATTTCTTCGTACATATCAAGATTATCCATTAATAATTTTTTAACATTTTCTTTGCCTTGACCAATTTTATTATCATCATAGCTAAACCAAGAACCACTTTTTTCAATAATATTATTTTCAACAGCAAGATCTAGTAAATCGCCTTCTTTTGATATTCCTAATCCAAACATAATGTCAAACTCTGCTTGTCTAAATGGAGGTGCCATTTTATTTTTAACAACTTTAACTCTAGTCCTATTACCTAAAAATTTGTCGCCATCTTTTATTGTGCTAATTCTTCTAATATCTAATCTTATACTAGAATAGAACTTTAAGGCTTTTCCACCTGTTGTGGTTTCTGGACTTCCAAACATAACACCAATTTTTTCTCTTAATTGATTAATAAAAATTACACTTGTTTTTGTTTTGCTTACTATTCCCGTTAATTTTCTTAACGCTTGGCTCATAAGACGCGCTTGAAGTCCCATAAAACTGTCACCCATCTCGCCATCAATTTCGGCTTTTGGAGTTAGTGCCGCAACAGAGTCTATTACAATAATATCAACTGCTCCGCTAGAAACCAATGTTTCGCAAATTTCTAAAGCTTGTTCGCCAGTATCGGGTTGAGATATGTATAAATCGTCAACATTAACACCTAAATGCTTTGCATAATTAGGGTCTAAGGCATGCTCAGCATCAATAAATGCTGCCGTTCCACCTAATTTTTGAGCCTCTGCTACTATGTGCAGTGCCACAGTTGTTTTACCTGATGATTCAGGTCCATAAACTTCAACAATTCTTCCTCTTGGAATACCACCAATGCCAAGTGCTATGTCTAATGTTAAACATCCTGTTGGAATAACCTCAATATCTTGTTTTGTGCTATCCCCGAACTTCATAATTGAACCTTTACCAAATTGTTTTTCAATTTTTGCAATTGCCTCTTGCAAAATTTTGCTTTTGTTATCGTTCATTCAAATTACCTCTTAAATTATTTATAATCAAATTTTATCATAATGATTATCTATTGTCAAACATTTGTTCTAAATTTATATCATTTTGTTTTATTTTTTTTATTAAGTAAAAAAGTGCCGAATTTGTAGCTAAATCAATAATTTTTTGTCGTGAACCACTAAAAATATTTTTATAGATATGTATGCCTTGTAAGTCGCCAACTGCAATATAAACCAAACCATTTTTTTCGCCTGCCCCACTAGCATAACCCACTGTTGCCAAAACCAAATCGGCTTCCTCGCAGGTTTGCAGTAGTCCCGCAGCTAATTCATAAGCAACCTCAGCGCTAACAGAAGAGTATTTGTCAATAATGTGAGGTTGTACATTGAGCCTTGCAATTTTTGAGTTATTAGAATAGCAAGTAATGCCTTCTACAAGATAATTGCCAATGCCCTCATTATTTTTAATTAAGTTAGCAACGATATTCCCGCCCGTTATGCTCTCGGCGATGGCAATTCTATTTCCCTGTAACTTTAATAATTCAAAAGCCTTTTTATATAAACTTGAATCATCGTAAGCATAAATAAAGTTTTTTAATCTCTCGCACATATTTTTTATGTATGCATTAACATCTTCTTTTGGGCTAAGTGGTGAGTATTTTACAACAAAAACAAGTTCTAGGTCATGTTCATAAATTAATAATTTTATCAAATTTTTATTTTTTAACAAATCATCTAGCAATTTTAGAGCCTCAATTTTGGATAATCCAAAGGTTTTAAAGGTTTTTGTTAAATATAATTTTGAGAACTTTGCCTCTATGTAATCTATAAACCAGTTGTTATATATATCTTTTACTGCATTTAACTCCATTGGCAAAAATATTATGTGTTTGCCGTTAGCATAAGTTGCAAAACCTTGATGATAAGAGGATGTGTTTTCAATAGGGTTTGCACTTTTTGGTATTAATGCCTCATTTAAACTAGCTGTAACAAGTGGCAAATTAGAATTTTTATAATAATTTTTAACTGTTTCTTCGCTAAAAGCATTGATTTCTAAACTGTCTCCTAAATAATCGCTTATTAATTTTTTTATTTCTAAATTCTTCGTAGTATCAAAATCGCCGAGTACTATTATTGTGTTTACATCTGCATTTAAGTTATTCAAAGCCGATTGCAAACTGTCCTTACTATTAGAAACAACTATTTCGGATTCAATTTCAACACCTTTAGTAAATAATAAACGCGATAAGACTGAACCCACTTCATTTGGCTCTAATCCGTTTAAAATATTTTCGTTAACAGTTAAAATAAGCGCTTTCATTTAATTTCCTTTTATTTAAAAAGTTTTTTGTTTTTTATAATATAATTCATACCAGATATAATAGTCAACACAACGGACACAAAAAACAAAGTGAAGCCCGTAACATTAAAAATTATTTTTCCTAAACCTGATATTAAATTGCCAACGTTGTTATACGCCATAATAAATATAAAAATAATTGAAATATCTTGGAATAGTGTTTTTATTTTTCCTAAATTGTCGGCTGCAATAACATTTCTTTTAGTTGCTGCCATTTGCCTCAATACACCCACAATAAAATCTCTAGAAAGTATTATAAATAAAGCAATAACTCCATAAGGTGCAGGTATTGTACCATCTGTAATTAAAAGTAGTAAACTTGCAGTTACTAGTAGTTTATCAGCAATTGGATCTAAAAATTTGCCTAAATCGGTGACCATATTGTATTTTCGTGCAATATGACCATCTAAAAGGTCAGTTATAATAGCAATAATAAAAATTAGTGCAGCTACAATTTTGCCAAATTGAAAAGAATCAAGTAAATAGAAAAACATCATAACTGGTATTAAAAAGATTCTTAAAAAAGTTAATTTATTTGGTATGTTCATAATAATTCTCCCTCTAGGTCGTAACCTATAATATTGGTTATTTTTATTTTGTAAAATTCACCGGGTTTTAATATTCTATCTGTTTTTATATAAACCAAAGTATCAACTTCTGGTGAATTTTGCTCGCGCCTTGAAACATAATATTTTGCAGGCTCAATAACACTTTCGCATAGTACTATGCATTTTTTGCCTATCTGCTGTAAATTGTGTGCTTCTAGCACTTTTGATTGCAGTTTTTGTACTTTTTTCAACCTTGCATTTTTAACTGCTTTAGGCAACTGTTTTTTCATATTATAGGCAACTGTTCGCTCTTCTTTTGAATAAGTGAAAAAGCCAACATAGTTTAATTTATATTCTATTAAAAAGTTGCAAAGCTCTTTAAACTGCTTATGTGTTTCCCCTGGAAAACCAACAATAAAAGTAGACCTAATTGCAATATTTGGGTTTGCAGAGCGAATTTTGTTAATTAGAGTAATAACCTTTGAACGAGTGCTTTTTCGGTTCATATTGGCTAAAACTTTATCATTTATGTGTTGCAACGGTATGTCAATATATTTACAAACCTTGTCATTAGTTGCAATTTCTGCAATTAACTCATCACTTACCATCTCGGGATAACAATAATGAAGCCTAATCCACTCTAATTTTTCTATTTTAGTTAATTCTTTTATCAATTCTACTAATTTTGGTGTTTTATATATATCAAGTCCATATCTAGTAACATCTTGTGCTACTAAAATTAGTTCTTTAACCCCTAAATCAACTAGTCCTCTTGCCTCTTCAAGTAAATCTTCCATTGTTTCAGATTTATATTTGCCTTTAATTGCTGGAATTGTACAATAAGCACAAGCATTGTTACAGCCATCAGAAATTTTTAGGTAAGCATAATGTCTAGGAGTTGAAACTATTCGGTTAGGAGGCAAATTAACGGGCTTAAAACCCGAATCTAGCGAGTATAAACCCTCAATTATTTTAATTATGTTCTTGTTATCTTTAATTTTAACAAAAGCATCCACAAGTGGTAGTTCGGCTTTTGTTTCCGCAAGTGAGCGAGTAGTTAAACAACCAATTACAATAACTTTTTCGCAAATTTGTGTTTTATAGCTAATGCTTTCTAAAATCGCCTCAATACTTTCTTCTTTTGCATCGTGAATAAAAGAACAGGTATTTACAATAATTATATTAGCCTCTTCAATACTGTTTGTAATTACAAAGCCATATTGCGTCAAAAGCCCTAGTATATGCTCGGTATCCACTCTATTTTTATCACACCCTAGGCTAATTATGCCAACTTTTTTTTGTTTTAATTCATCTAATGTCATTAGTTTTTCCTTTTATTCACCAAATATTTGGTTAAATTTTTCCATTGTAATATAAACATTTCTTGCTTTTGAACCATCAGATGGTGAAACATATTTCATAAGTTCCATTTGGTCAATAATTCGTGCAGCCCTAGCGTAACCTATGGCAAAACGCCTTTGCAACATACTGATAGATGCTTGACCGCTTTCAATAATCAATTTTAATGCTGGTTGAAGTAACTCATCCACTTCATTTTCATAACTTCCGTTAACAAAACCGTTATTTGATATTTTTTGATTAATAACTTGTTCTATTTCCTCATCAAAATAGGCTTTATTGTTTTGTTTTATAAATTCAACAATTGCCTTAACCTCATCGTTAGAAACAAATGCTCCTTGAATACGCTTAGCCTCCGGATAATCAATTGGAGCATAAAGCATATCTCCTTTACCTAGTAATTTGTCGGCACCTCCACCATCCAAAATGGTTTTACTGTCGGCAAAACTTGTTACGCTAAATGCAATTCTTGAAGGTAAATTGGCTTTAATCGTACCGGTTATAACATCAACGCTTGGTCTTTGAGTTGCAAGCACTAAGTGAATACCTGCTGCCCTTGCTTTTGCGGCTATACGCATAATTTTGTCTTCCACATCGCGTTTATTCGTCAACATTAAGTCTGCAAGCTCATCTACTATTATTACTATCATAGGCATTTTAGGTTTTGTACCATTTAAAATTTCAGGCAAAGCATTATATTCTGCTAAGTTTTTAACATTTGTATCTTGGAACAGTTGAAAACGCCTCTCCATTTCATTAATTGCCCAGTTAAACGCATTAATTGCCTTGTCCGCCTCTGTAATTACATCTGGTAGCATTAAGTGTGGTAGTCCGTTATAAACATAGAATTCTACACGTTTTGGGTCTATTAAAATAAGTCTTAAATCTTCAGGCGAAGATTTATACAACAAACTAATAATAAGAGAGTTCAAACAAACACTTTTACCGCTACCTGTTGCACCAGCGACTAGTAAATGTGGCATTTTTGCAAGGTCACATATCTTTGAATTGCCCGAAATATCTTTACCTAAGCAAAAGCTTAAATGTGATTTGCTTTTTATAAATTCACGCGATTCTATAATATCTTTTAAGGCTATTGTTGCAATTGTATTATTTGGAACTTCAACACCTACGGCATTTTTGCCCGGAATTGGCGCCTCAATTCTAACAGCACCGTTGCTAGCTAAAGTCATAGCTATATCCTCAGCATGTTGAGTGATTTTTTTAACCGAAACGCCCGCAGGCATTTGTAATTCGTACCTTGTAACAGCTGGTCCTCTTGTTACTGCAATTACCTTTGCTGGCACTCTAAATTCGTTTAGCACCCGTTCTAATTGCTGTGATTTTTCCAAGTAATCATCGGCATAATCTTCAATATTTGTTGAAATTGTGCTAAGTAAACCCATTGGAGGTCTAACATATCTACTCGGTCTTTTATAACGCGGCATAACCTCTTCTGCAGGCATCCTTGTTGGAGATATTTCCATTTGTTCAAAACCTGATATAATATTTTTTGGTCGTTTAGTTTCAATTATTAGTTCATTATATTCTGTTTTTTTAATAGGCTCAATTTTGTTATAAGAGGTGTTATCTTTTTTATCAAAAATGTTATTTACCTTATTAATTGGTTTAATTTCTACTTTTTTTAGATCGGCTTCAAACTTAGCATCAATATCTTCTATAATAGGTTCATCATGTGCTGATTTATTTAGTCTTTCAGCAATTTTATTATTAAGGTAGCTTGTAGAAAACTCTTCGTTCGGGTTTTTAACATTCGTGCCTTTAATAGAATTTGTAATATGGTTTTTATTTATCATAGTAGCACGCAAAAATTCTAGGTTTTTTTGCCTAGTTTCATCATCTGTTATATTGATTGTTGGTTTTTTAGAGCTAAACCCCTCATTATAGTCATTGTGAACAATTTTTGGAGGTCTTCTACTGTCTATGTTTTGCTTTTCTTCAAAAATTGGATTAAAAGTTTTTGGCAAAAAGCGCGAATTATCTTCTTCCACTTCATTTTCATAATAATTATTGCGCTTATCTTCAAAAGTATCAAAAATAGGTGTATCTAGCGACTTACTAACACTTTTATTCGTATTTAAAGATAAACTAATAGATTGTTTTTTTAAATTTTTTGCTTCTTTTTTGCTGATTTTAGGTTGGTTATAAACAGGGTTATTTTTATCAATTTTATTAAAGTTAACCATAGTTCTATCGCTAATTTTTTTAAAAACTTTGTCTTTTGACATAGAATCTATAATAAAAGCCGACATAATTGTTAAAATTATAATATAAAAAACATATGCGCCTACTTGATTTAATAACATCATAATAGGGTAAGTTAAGAGTGCTATAAAAACGCCACCTACGCTTGTTTGAAGAGCGTAAACATCTCCGATATATCCTGCAAAATTAGTAGCACCACCTGCTCCTAAAAATGCCATTTGCAAAATGCTTAAAAAACTAATTAACGCA
>JAQVOQ010000089.1 GCA_028702545.1 Clostridia bacterium | reverse complement strand
ATTTGACCGTGGTCGCAACCTATATCAACAATCGTTCTAGTTCTAGAACAAAAGTTTACAATAGTGTCTAACCTTTTACCTAAATTTAAAACTGTTCCCATATTAATCACAAAAATCCTTTAATTTTTTACTTCTGTTTGGATGTTTTAACTTGCGAAGCGCCTTAGCCTCAATTTGACGAATACGCTCACGAGTTACATTAAACTCTCTACCTACTTCTTCAAGCGTTCTTGGATGAGCGTCATCTAAACCATATCTTAATCTAATTACTTTTTGCTCTCTTGGAGTTAGAGTATCTATTACTGCAAGTAACTGCTCTTTTAACATCGCTCTATTTGCAGCTTCTGCTGGGTTTAGTGAAGTTTCATCTTCAATAAAATCACCAATCTTGCTATCTTCTTCTTCACCTACTGGATTTTCTAGCGAAATTGGATCAAGTGCAATTTTTTGAATTTCAGCAACTTTTTCTTCTGTTATATTCAATTCCTTTGCAATTTCTTTTGGCGTTGGTTCACGCCCAAATTCTTGCAATAGTTTTTTACTAACTCTACTTAACTTGTTGATAGTTTCTACCATATGAACGGGAATTCTAATAGTTCTTGCTTGATCGGCAATTGCCCTTGTAATGGCTTGTCTTATCCACCAAGTAGCGTATGTAGAAAACCTAAAACCCTTTGTATGGTCAAACTTTTCTACCGCTTTTAACAGTCCTATATTTCCCTCTTGAATAAGGTCTAAAAACTGCATACCGCTTTTACCCGTGTAACGCTTAGCAATTGATACTACAAGCCTTAGGTTAGCCTCACAAAGCCTAGATTTAGCATATTCGCTACCTGCTATCATTTGTTTGGCTAGTTCAACTTCTTCCTCGGCTGTTAATAGTGGAACTTTGCCCATATCTTTAAAATACATTTTAACAGGGTCGCTTATACTTGCTTGATTTATTAGCTTTTCATATTCCTCAGGTTTAAAGTTATCTTTTCCCTCAGGCTGAACTAATTTTATATTTTGCTGTTTTAGCCATTCAACAATATCTTGTACTTCTTTTGCTGATAAATTATATTTTACCGAAAAACGATAATAAATATCATCTTCAATTACATAACCTTTTTTATTAACAATCTTGTAGATTTTATCAAATTCTGTTTTATATTTTTCGTAATCTATCTTAATTTTTTCGTAATTCAAGTTTAGTGCCTCCCAGCATTTAATTTGTTTTCTTTTGAATATTTATTTGTTTAGTTAACTCACTTAACTTTTGCATAAGCAAAATTTTTTGCTCTTTTACATCTGTGTTTTGTATTTGTGCAATTATGTCTTGCTGTTTTTTTAACAATACTTCAAGTTGCAAATTTTTAACGCATTCTCTAAAATATTTTTCCGTATTATTAATCGCATCAAAATTATAATTAATAATATCTTTAATACCCTCATCTTTTTGAGTGTCAAAAGCGATAAATACATCACCTATTTTAATTTCTTTACCTAAGTTTTGACTTTTTAAAATAAACTCATACAATTTATTGTGAGAGGAATTTTTAAAAATGTTTTTGTCCAACAACTCTGCATAAGGTTTTTTGTGAAGTATGCTTGCCAAAATAAACTCTTCTGACCTAAAACTTGCATCTTTTGCTTTTGGCTGTTCTTCTACACCTTGTCCACTATTTTGTGTTTGGCTACTCGTAAAAATTTTATATTCTAGGTCTCTTTGCAAGGTATTTACATCTACTCTAGTTTTTTCACTAAGTTGCTTAAGATAAATTTCTCGCTCATTAATGCTTTTTAATAATCTAATTTCTTCTAACGCTTTATCAATGAATTTTATCCTCTCAATGTTATCATCAAGGTCAAACTCACTAGCGATGGCTTTTAGTTTATAATCATTTAATGGTAATGCCTCATCTAATAGTTTTTGATAAGCCTCTTTTCCATAATTTTTAATAAACTCATCTGGGTCAAGTTTTTCAGGAAGTGAAATGACATAAACCTTTAAGTTTTCTTCCTCTAAAATTTCTAAACTTCTAAAGGTGGCTTTTTGACCGGCAGTGTCGCCGTCAAAACTTACAATAATTTTATCGGTAAATCTTTTTAACTCTTTTGCATGATATTTAGTTAATGCCGTTCCCATACAAGCAACAGTGTTTGAAAAACCTGCATTATGCATAGCGATTGTATCCATTTGTCCCTCTACGATAATAACCTCATCAAAATTTTCTGCTCGTTTTAATTTTTTTAATAAATCAATTCCATATACAACTTTACTTTTATCAAACACCAAAGTTTGAGCCGTGTTTCTGTACTTTGCAAACTTTCCGTCTTTTATTGCCCTTGCACTAAAACCTATAACTTCGCCAAAAGAATTGATGATAGGAAACATAATTCTTTCTGCCATAATGTCATAAAAACCACCTTTTTCGCCTTTATCAGCTAATCCAGCTTCTTGCAAAGTTTGCTCATTATAGCCAAGTCTTTTCATATAATTGACCATATCAAGCCAGTCAATAGAAGCACCTAGTCCAAATTTATTAATAGCTTCCTTATTTAATCCTCTTCCAGTCAAATAATTTAGAGCATCTTTGCCTTTTTCGGTATATAACATTTTGTTGTAATAGATTGCGGCATCCTTATTTGCTTTTACGAGCAAGTCTTTCTTTTCTTTTTTTTCTTTTACATTATCATCGCCCACAAAACTTGGTACTTCCATACCAGCAGCGTCTGCTAAAATTTTAATTGCAGTCATAAAGTCAACATTTTCTATTTTTTCTATAAATCTAATAACATCCCCACTTTCACCACAGCCAAAACAATGGTAAAATTGCTCCATACCATTTACGGCAAAAGAAGGGGTTTTTTCCGAATGAAACGGACAGTTGCCCCAGTGTGTTTTACCTTTTTGATTTAGTGTTACATATTTACCAATTGTAGAAATTATATCGTTATTAAACTTTAATCTTTCTATAAATGAGTCATCGTATCCTTTGTTTATCATGCGTTCTCCAACAATTTTTTATAAAGAATTGAATAAAAAAACAATCCCCATAAAAAAATAGCTCATTACTATACTTATTCGCCGTAAAAGTGTAAGTTCCTTAACAATTTTAAAATTAGTTGCTTTTAATAGTAAAAAATTAGTTATTTGTCCATTTTTTTGTTAAAATAATAAAAAACTAAGAAAGGAGTTAAATTTGAACTACTTTAAAATAGCAAAACAAATGAGTGATATTTTTAAAAAAGCCTATAAACTCTATATGCAAAATAAAACGCAAACATTAAAATACAAAAGTAAGAACGACTTATTGACACAAGCTGACTTAAATATGGACGCTTACATTAGCAAAAACTTAAACAAGCTTTACCCCAACTTTGAGCTGTTAACCGAAGAAGCAAACCAACGAGCAAAATTTGATGACTATACATTTGTAATAGACCCTATTGATGGCACTTGCAACTTTGTAAATAATTTAAAGTTGAGCGGAGTTCAAGGTGCATTGTTTTATAAAAACGAATGTGTGCTTTCTGTTATTTACTTGCCTTACTCAAAACAAACTTTTTATGCCGTTTTAAATGAAGGCTCATTTTTAAATAACAAAAAGATACGATAGATAAAACAATACCTCACACTAGTGGTATTTTACAGTTGAGCGATTTTTACGCTAATGTTAAAGTTCCAATGCAAAAGCAGTTTCAACTTGCGTCCTTTATGCAAGACAAGTTTTT
>JAQVOQ010000021.1 GCA_028702545.1 Clostridia bacterium | reverse complement strand
AAATGCTAGTAATAGAATAGTTACTTTCTCATCTGACCATGCTAGAGCTATTGTAAACAGTATGGGAATAGTTACTTTTTCTGCTCCAGGAACTGCTAATATAACAATAAGAAGTACGGATGGTTCAGAGATTAATAAAAGCATCATCGTATGGTTTCAATAAAATTATTTTTTTAAAACAGCATTGTTTAAATTATTATACTTGTAAAATTTTGTCTAATATATTATAATAAAAATAAAAATTCAAAAGAGGGAAAATTATGTTTAAAAAATTAGCGGTTACTTTGCTACTAGCCGGGTCCATAACAATTGTGTCAGGTTGTAATTTTTTTGGACTCATTAACTTAGATAATAAATATGAAGTGTCTTTTAATAGCAACGGAGGCTCTATAATTCAAACTATTGAAGTTGAAGAGGGTGAACTAATAAATAGACCACAAGATCCAACAAAAGAAGGCAACTTTTTTGACGGTTGGTATTACGAGGCAAACTTTGAACAACTGTTTGATTTTTCGCAAGATACAGTTGAGTCAGACTTAACTCTTTATGCAAAGTGGGAAGAAGAACAACCAATTGCATACGAAGTTCGTCATTATTTTGAAGGATTGGATGGAAGTTTTTTAGAATATGAAGCTATTCAAAACTATTATCAATTAGGTCACACTTTAGACGCTCTGCTAAACATTGAATATGAGGGTTTTGTTTTAGATTTACAAAATTTAAATACAGTTTTATCAATAACTGTCAGTCAAGAACCAACGCAAAATTTAATGAGTCTTTACTATAATAGAGAGTTGTTTGAAGTTTCTTTTGAAACCAATAATAGTGAGCTTATCAGTAATTTGACAAATATTAAATATGAGCAAACAATAGCAGAACCAGCTTTAATGCAAAAAGAAGGCTATGATTTTGATGCTTGGTATATAGATGCACAACTTTTAAATGAATGGAATTTTGAACTTAATCAAGTGATTGAAAACACGACATTATATGCCGGTTGGATAGCTAAAGAATATACTTTATTCTTTAACAGTGATGGCGGACAAGACTTAGAATTTGGTCAAAAGACAGTATCTTATGACAATATAATTGGTCAGTTGCCAACAGTGGTAAAGGAGGGGCATAGTTTTTTAAATTGGACAATAGGTGAAGCTGTTATAACACCTCAAACAACTTGGCAGTATTTAGAAGCTAAAGAAGCAGTTGCTGAGTGGGAATCTATTGAGTACACTATAACTTTTAATGCAAACGGTGGAACTCTTGTGGGCGAAGCTAGTTTAAGCGTTGAATATGAGCAGTCATTAACAACCTTACCGCAAAACCCTCAAAGAGGCCTATGGGTTTTTGAAGGTTGGTCTAGCGAAGATAATACAGATGTAAATAGAGATGAAAATAGCGTAATAACACAAAGTGAAACTTGGTATGCCGTTTGGCATTATATTGATACTTATACAAAGCCTCTTTTAATGAGTAATTATTTTTATAATATTGAAGAAAAAATCAACAAAGAAACTGAGTTTACTGTTAGAGATGATTACTATTACGTAGGACAACAAAATGAATTTGTTTTTGCACCAGTTGTAAGAATTTTAAAAAATAATGATATTGTTGAAATGAATGGCTACAAAAGCAGTGTAAGCATTGAAATTTTTGACGGATCACAATATGTTGAACTACTTGCTACCAATAATTATGGTGGTTATGTAAGCGTTAATGAAGAAATGCCGTCATTTAGTTTTAGTGCAAGCGCGATAGGTGAGTTGTTTAGAATAACAACAACGCCAGCAGGATTTACTGAGCAACAATTAGCAGAGCTTTATATTGAAGAAATTGTTTTTGAGTTTAAAGTTATTGATGCTTGGAATGTTTATGATGTAGAAAATTTAAGCAGATTAGATAATAATTCTATCAGTACAGTTTGGGACGATTACAAAACAGTTAAAGGCATTGGTAGCGAGTCTATTAATGGAATGGTTTTGCACGCTAACTTAGTTATTACAGCTAATGATATACCGCAAGGCTTTATGTACTCAGCTCAAGACGAGCTTAATGATAGTACTAAAATTGAAGGCTCTTTAATAGATAACATTTCTATATATACTCTAATTAAACCTAATTTAACGCAATTTAATTTTGTAGGTAACTATTTTACTATTAATGCAAGTGCTATTCCACTAGTTCAAAAGGGTAAGAATGGAGGAAATAGTCAAACGGGCTTAATTTCTCATGCAACTCTTTTTGGATTTGCAGGTGATGATTCTAATGTGCCAGAGCCTCCAGATAATTATATAGGTGAAGTTTCAGTAAAAAATACTTACTTTATTGGTAATGCAAATAGAAGTGAAGACTTAGCACTTTCTGGTGGGTTTACTCTATTTAGAACAACCTCTGAAAAATTTACTATGGATAATCTTATAATCAGGTCTGCATTAACAATATTATGTCCTCTTGGAGAATGGGTTGATGTTGAAGGCAGTATGGAAATTGTAAACGAAGTTTATATAATCAACTCTAAAGGTTACGATTCATTTAGTGTAATGTTTTATTTATGGGCTGCCGATGTTGTAATGATAGACTCTGAGTTTAAAAGAGCGGGCGGGCCTATTATAATTAATACTCACAGAAATAATTCTACCGATAGATATGAATCTCATTACTCTACTTTAAAAACTTATAACACATATTTAGACAACATAATTGCAGGTGATGAAGCGTGGTTTGCCTTAAATGGTGCTTCTACTATTGCTACTGATTTAAAAGCTATAGCTGGCCTAATTGATATATATGCTACTAACTTAGAAGCAGGTGGAGTTACACTTGACTCTAAAAGCTTAATTAAAAGCGAGGGTGGAGTTGAAATCTTACAACTTATTGGAGTTGTAATGACTAGTGACTTCCCAGATTCTATGGCCGCTCCACTTATAGGTAATTTGCTAGTTAATGTTGATGATGAACAAGGAGTTAATAATTTTGGCGCAGACAAATCTGATGCGACCTACCAATTTATACAATCGATTTTGCCAAAAGAAGCTCCAATATTCCAAAGTTCTAATGGTGGATTTGCAACTGTAAACGAGCTTTACGAATTAATGATATTTAATGGCACAGGTTTTATAAACATTGCAACTTCAACTACGCAAGAAAAAATTGACAACGCGGCATATATTAGCCAATTCTTCAGTGGAGATTATATGACACTATTTACCCCAAGTGCATCAAGCACAGAAGACACTAGAATGGCAGTAGTTTTAAGATTTAACTAACAATAAATTTTAAAACATAAAATATCAATAAAATAATTTAAAAAACCGTTTGTGAAAACGGTTTTTTTGTTGACAACACAATTTTTAAGTGTTATATTCTAAATGTGCATATGCACAAATACAATATAGGAAAAGGTTATTATGAATAAAAATATAAAAAGAAGATTTGCAAGAAGATTATCATGTTCAAAAACATTTACACCAAAATTTTTAAATAATGAAAAGGTGAATATATTTTTAGATGAGTATGAGGCTATGAGATTGTGTGATTATGAAGAGTTTTCGCAAATTGATGCAAGCACTAAAATGAATGTATCAAGGGCAACAATTCAAAGATTATTGATAAATGCTAGAAGTAAATTTATTGATGCAACTTTAAATGATAAGCAAATAATAATAGATAATAATATTGAAAATATTAATATAAAAGGTGAGCATAATATGGATATGCACTTAAAAAAAGAATTGCTAGTGGCAATACCTACTAATAACAAACAAGTAGTTAGCAATAATTTTGGAGGAGCAGAATATGTTGCACTTTATAATTTAAAAAATAATAATATTGCTTTTGTTAATTTTTTAAATATGCCGCAACATTTAATTGGAAGTCATCCTAAATTTTTAAAAGACAATAATGTTGACTTAGTTTTAACAAATTCAATGGGAAGGCAAGCAATTAATTTGTTGAAAGATTATAATATTGATGTTGTTTTAGGTGCCAGCGGGGTTTTTGAAGATGCAATAAGAGAATACTTAGAGGGCACTGTTGATTTTGAAAGCCAGTTTGCAAAATATTCAAGAAACAAAACAGAAGACTTGGGCAGAATAAGAGGTCAAGGCTGTAAAAGAGGTTTTGGTTTTGGTTATAATCAAGGACTTGGACTAGGAAGAAATAAAAAAGCTTAAAATATATTCATTATTTTAATATATAAATTTTATAAAAGGAGGAAAATAAAATGTTTGGAAGAAATAAAGCAAGACTTAAACGCAGATTTGACAACAATAATAACAATGGTGTTAGGCCATTTGATGTTAATGGTCAAAACAATAATAGAAGCGGAGAAAGTCAATTTAATTCACAAAGACCACTAGATGGTAGAGGACAAGGCAAGGGACGCGGACTTGGTTAAATTGATGGCAAATGCCGTCATGAATAACTAAAAAAGTAGAGATATTCTCTACTTTTTTTTGTTGATATATTTTATTTTTTTATGTATATATTTATTTCTTTACTCAGAGTTAGTCTCGGTGCCTATTTCTAATTCAATTTCTTTTTATTGAATAGTTTTAATGCAAAGTTGTGATAATTTGCTAGTTAATTCTTTTATTTCTCCCTCATATTGAAAAGCTGCCATATTAGAGTGACCGCCACCGCCAAATTCTTCTGCAATAAGTGAAACTTTTATTTCTCCCTTGCTCCTTAAGCTTACATAAAACTTTTGAGGCTCATTTTCTATGATAATTCCTGCAATCATAATACCGTCTATATTGTTTGCGTGTTCTATGATTCCAAGTGTATCTTCATAGGTTGCTTCAAGTTTATCAAGATCTTTTTTTTGCAATCTCATAATTGCTATTTTATCATCTTCATAAAATTTAATTGATCTTAAAGCCTTTTCAATTAAAAAAATTTTTGCTTTAGTATTTGTTTTAAAAAAATAATTTTTTATTTCTTCTGTATCTATTGGCATTGAGGAAATTTCAGCTAAAATTTTATAAGTTGATTTTAAAACATTATTTTGTGTTAGACATACGGTATCGGTTATTATTGAAGTAAAAACATTTTTAGCGACGTCGACAGATGTTTCAAAATTTATTTTTTTTGCGATATTGTACAAAATTTCTCCCGTGCTTGACGCTTTTGGAAAAACTAAGTTCATATTAGCAAAATTAGTGTTGCTCTCGTGGTGGTCAATGTTGATTGTATATTTTGCTGAACTAAACAATGATTCGAATTTTGCTAGGCGTTCTATTTGAGTACAATCAAGTGCAATTGCTAAATCATATTTTTTAAATGATTGTTCGTTGATTGGAGTATCTCCAACAATTGGTTGATAAAGAGGCGGAACTCCGTCCTCCATATCAATAAATATATCAACTTTCTTTTTTTTGTGTTTATAGTTTTCTTCTATTAACCTCTTTAATGCTAGGCTTGAGCAAAATGCATCGGCATCTGGCATTGTATGAGCAAAAATTGCTATCTTTTTAGATGATTCAATTTTTATTTTGAGGTCTGTTAAACTTGACATAATTTGAACTCCTTAAAGGTTACGAATGCTTAATGCGATACATTTTATCAAATTTTTTAATAAAAGTCAACATTAATGATGTTTAGTCGTTTTTGGGGTATTGTAAGGTGTAATAAATTGTCATTTATTACTAAAATTTAAGTAAAACATTACAAAAATGTAATAAATAAAGGAACATTTAAACAAAATTAAGCATTTAAAAAGTGGGAATACCCGCTCTTTTAACAATAAATTTAACATTTTATTACTTGCAAGCATTAATAAATGTTTCAAAAAGTTTTAACCATTTATTATTAAATTTAACTAGGTGTTCGGGATGCCATTGTACTCCTAGTACAAATTTTTTATCCACTACTTCAATTGCTTCTATAACATCATCCTCACTTTTAGCGGAAGATATAATATTTTTGCCAAGCTCGCTGATGCCATACTTGTGATGAGAATTAGTTTTTATCTTATCATTAAAAAGATTAAATAATATGCTTTTAGGCTCAATTATTACATTGTGATAGGGCATATAAAGAGGAGTAGTTTGAGTGTGAGAAGTACCGTTTTTTATAATGTCTAGTTTTCCGTCTAAGGCTACATTTATTAACTGCATTCCCATACAAATTCCTAAAATTGGGATATCTTTTTTTAACGCTTTATATATATAGTTTAAATGTACACCCTCAATTTCTTCTCCGCCACCACCTTGCATAAGTAAGCCACCAACTAATTTTAATTGAGCATTAACAACTGATTCATCGTTATTTGGGCATAAAATAATTGGAGTGCCTCCTGCTTTTAAAATCGCATTTTCATAAGTTGTTCTTGTTCCTGTTGTTTGTCCCTCAAAACCTAAGCGAATTTCCTTAGTTGTCTCAAATGGCGTACCAATAATACCAATTATAACCGACATATTTTGCTCTAAACCTCCTATTATTTTAATTAATCTATTCTATTATATTTTGACAAAATTTATGTTTTTGTGCTATTATTTATAGGTTTGATTATATAAATAAATTAATATTTAACGCAAAAATAAGGAGACAAAATTATGTTAAGATTAGAAAACTATACAAAAATTTATGACAATGGCAAAGTGGGAGCACAAGATGTTAATATAACCGTAGAAGCTGGAGATATATTTGCTTTTATTGGACATAATGGCGCTGGTAAAACCACAACGATTAAAAGCATTGTTGGCATTAATGAAGCAACTAGTGGCAATATTTTTATTAACGGAATTTCTATTAAAGAAAGTCCAATTGATTGTAAAAGGCAACTAGCTTATATCCCTGACAGCCCTGATATCTATACAGCAATTACTGGGTTACAATTTATTAATTTAATTGCTGATATTTATGGAGTGTCAATGCCGTTAAGAGAAGAGTTAGTGGATAAATATGCTACGCTTTTTGAAATTAAAAACGAATTAAATGCACCTATATCAACTTACTCTCACGGAATGAGGCAAAAGGTTGTATTAATCTCGGCTCTTATTCACTCTCCAAAACTTCTTGTTTTAGATGAGCCTTTTGTTGGACTTGACCCTAAGGCTAGTTTTTCACTTAAAAATTTGATGAAAGAATTTGTAAAAAATGGCGGAGCAATTTTCTTTTCAACTCATGTATTAGAAGTTGCCGAAAAATTATGTAATAAAGTTGCTATTATAAAAGATGGAAAAATTATTGCAAATGGACTTATGAGTGAAATTAAAAAGGATGAATCATTAGAACAAGTATTCTTGGGTAGTGCAAATGAATAATTTTAAAATTTTATTAAAGAACAATTTTAATATTTTGCTCGCTTCATTTAAGAGTAAAAAATTACGCAAAAAAACAACTATAACGCTTAGCACTATAATTTTAATTGGCTTAGGTATTTTTGCATTGTCATTTTTGCAAGCGTACTCTTTATTTGTGGGGCTTGCTGGTTTAGGATTGTCTAAAATTGCATTATTTAATGGTGTACTTATGTCATTTGTAGTAGTAATTTTAATTTCAACAACAAAAGTTACCGCTTCTCATACGCTAAATGATTCTGATTTATTGTTATCTTTACCAATTAAAAAAATTACAATTGCATTATCTAAAACGGTGTCTCAATATTTGTTTAATTTTCTTTTTGGTTTTTTATTATTATTTCCTTATATTGTTTGGTATATGGTCTATGAGGGATTTATTTTTAGCTTTTTACTAGCGGGCATTTTAGCAATATTACTTATGCCACTTTTGGCACTTGCTCTGCAATATATTCTAAATTTTATAATAATACGACTATTTAACAAAACGAGACACGCGTCTTTGTTTAAATCTTTTTTAACCATTGTTTTATTTTTAGGAACTATGTCGCTATTTGCATTTACTACGCCTAATTATGGAGCGCTAAATCCTTTAGAACTTGATGCATTTATCAATAAATTTCCACCGATTAGTTGGTTTATGAATTTTATGCTGAACACTGATTTATTTGCTTTATTAATGATTGCAATCATTACTGTAATACCTTTTATTTTTGGTCTTATTTTATATGTTAAAAACTTTGGAAAAACATTTGTAGGTTATACAGAAAATAATACGCCATTAATATATAAAGGGCACAATAATGCTTTTATGAGTTTGTTAAAAAAGGAATTAAAAAATTATGTTTTAACTCCAATTTATATTTTAAACACGATTATTGGGCCAGTATTTATTATAATTTTAACAACGGTTGTGGCATTAGAGGGGTATGTTGCGTTAACGGATGGATTATCTGAATCTTTGCAAATACAAGTTACAAAAGACATGCTATTTGCAGGGCTTACAATAATGTTTACCAGTTTTACCTTTTTAACAATGATAAGTTGTAGCACTATTTCGTTAGAGGGCAAAAACTTATGGATTTTAAAATCCACACCAGTTAAAGAAAAGCATCTTTTTTTAGCAAAAGCTGTACCAAATTTAATTATTGTAGTACCATTTTTAATTATAGGCTCACTACTATTAAGTTCTATATTACACTTTACTATAATACAAACATTACTATTTGTATTAATTCCACTTCTTGCTAGTGCGATAGTTGCATTTGGTGGACTGCTTATTAATTTGTTTTTTCCAAAATTAGAGTGGACGGACCCAGTTAGCGTAGTAAAACAAGGTATGAGCACAATTATAACTATGCTTATGGGATTTATTTGTTTGTTTATTCCAATTGCAATTTATTTATTGTTTTCGCAACTATCATTTATTAATTTAGCATTTTTAACTGCTATTATTTATTTAGCCATTGCTGGTATTTGCATTGCAGTTTTATTTACTCGTGGCAAAAAAATGTTTAGAGCACTTTAATAAAATTTTTTTGTTTTTGTTAAATTTTTTGCGTTAAATTAGATATTAATATTTTATTAATAATAAAAAACACGCCTTATAAGATGTGTTTTTTTGTTTATAAAGTTTTATTTTAAAACGTTGCCATTAACTTTTATTTTCCTTTATTACATTAACTTTTTTCTCATCTATTACACTTACACCATTTTCATTTTGCTTCAATAATTTAACTATTTCTGTTAAAAGTTCTTGGTCTTTTGATAATTTTACTGGTTGTGGTTTTTTTAAATTACCTTCAATACCGTCTAATTTATCAACGGCTTTTTCAAGTGCTTTCTGTCCTCTCATAACGATTTTTAATGCTATAAAAATGAAGAAAGCTATAATTAAAAAGTCTAGCAGTGTTTGTATAAAAGAGCCATATAGTATAGCTACTTCGGCCACGTCACCTATTGCGGGAGTTATTACAATTTTAAGGTCAGAAAAACTTATTGTACCAAGTATCATACTGATTAATGGCATAATAATATCGTTTACTAGACTCGTTACTATTTTACCAAAAGCACCACCAACGACAACTGCAACTGCTAAATCTAACACATTTTTTTTAAGAGCAAAGTTTTTAAAATCTTTTAAAAAAGTCTCCGTTGATTCCGCTGTTTTTTTAAATTTATTTTTAATTTTTACTTTCATAATTTCTCCTAAAAATTACATTGTTACTTTTTAATTATAAATTATTTTGTTCAATTAATCAACCATTTAACCCTTTAAACAAAAAACATCAATTTGATTTATTTGGCTGTAAATGGTTTGATAAAAAAAATATTAAGTGTTAAAATAATATAAATATTATATAATTAAAAATATCTTATATATATGGAGAATTTTATGCAAAAGCTAACAAAATTAAGTATTATATTTTTAATGATAGTAGCGTCATTCTTTTTTTCCGCTTGTGGAAAGGAGGAAGAAGAACTTGAAGAACCTGTTATTGTAACTTCGATTGAATTAATTACTGAGGAGTTAAATATATTAAGTGGCGATACTTTTACTTTTGAAGCGTTAGTTTTACCTGACAATGCAGAAAATAAAGCTGTAAAATTTTATGTTCAGAATACAGGAGTAGCAACGATAAATGAAACGACAGGAGTATTACAAGCAGTTGCTGTTGGTAGCACTACTGTTGTTGCACAAAGTTTAGATGGCTCAAACAAATTTGATTATGCACAAGTTAGAGTTTATAACGAACCTGTACAACTAGCTAGCCCAAGCGATTTTACTTTAGAGGATAATATAATAACTTGGTCTGCTGTTAATGATGCTCTTTCTTATGTTGTTATGATAGATAATATAGAGCAGACTCCTACAAGCCTTACAGAATATAATATAACTGGCTTCAATGCAACTCATACATATAAAGTGCAAGCACTTGGTGATAATTATACTATTTTACATTCAAATTATACTCAAACAATAACAGCTAAGATTTTAGCAGCTCCAGCAAATTTTTCAAATAATGAAGATGTAATTTCATGGGACGCAGTAACTGGCGCTGAGAGTTATGAACTTCTTTTAAACGGAGCATCTATTGATTGCGAACTAGAAACTTCTATTCAATTAGATTTATCCGTTGCACGAACTTACGAAATTAAAGTTAGAGCGATAATAACCGAAGATAATGCTTATTCTTCTTTATATACTGGGGCCCTATCAATAGTAAGGTTAGATGTGCCAAGTGGACTTGGTTATCAATCAGGCGGAATTGTTTGGCAAACCGTGTCAGATGCTATTAATTATGTAATTAGTATAAATGATGAGGAAATATTAACGGGTTTAACTAATTATAAACTTCCATCAAATGCTGAGCCTATTAAATACACATTTAAAGTTAAGGCTGTTGGTGATGGAGATCGCATACTAGACGGTATATATTCTGTTCCACTATCAACAACTAAACTTGAAACGCCACAGAACTTAAGGGTTCAAGAGGGTCAATTGCTTTGGGACGCGGTTAGTTTGGCGCAAACCTATTCTTTAAAAATTAATGGTCAAACAATTCAAGTTGGAGAGCAAACTGAATATGAATTATTAGAAGAATATCCAGCGGGAATATATACAGTTTTTGTTATGGCAAATGGCAACGGTAATACATATACAAATTCTAATTTTAGCGATATGGTAAGCGTAACAAAATTAGTACAATCTTCTAATGTTGCGGTTGCGGAGGGTGTTATTACATGGCTTGCAGTTCCTAACGCTACTAGATATGTTTTAATGTTAGATGAACAAGAATTTATAACCTCTAACACTTATTATAATGCGGGCGCAGAAATAGCTACTGGCGAATATACACTTCAAATTAGGGCAGAAGCGGAAAATTTCTTATATTCAGCGCCTACTGCTTCTATAATTGTAGAAAAACTTTCTGTTCCAACTGACTTTAGAATAGAAAATGGACTGCTTAGATGGGATAGTGTTTCTAACGCTGGAAGCTATGAAATAGTTGCAGGCTCTAACATATTTAACTCTGGCATTTTAAATGGGTTTAATTTGCCACTTGCTGGCAACACCGATTATAATGTTCAAATAAGAACAAAAGGCGATAACAAAAAATACTTAAATTCAGAGTATACACCTTCAATAATTGCAAGTAAATTGGCAAAACCAGAGGCGATAACGCTTAATAATGGTTATATTAATATAGACCTAGTGGAAAATGCGACGGGTTATATTTTGCAGGTTAATGGAGTGCCATATATAGTAACTGAGGAATTTTTTCCTTATTATTTAAATGCAACGGCTGGTGAAGAATACATTATAAAATTATTATCAAGAGGTGATGATAGCAGTTATTTAAACAGCGATTATAGCGACGCTGTATCTGTTTATCAATTACCACAAGTGCAAGATGTTGTTATTGCAAATTCCACTATTAGCTGGAGCAATTTAGAGGGTGTTCAAGATTATGAGATTTGGATTAAATTAGAAGAAGCAGAAACCTATGACAAACTTACCGATCTTTATTATTCAACAACAAATTCTTATGACTTAACCACTGTTTCTGGTGGTAGATATACTATTAAAGTTAGAGCACTAGGCAATTCTATGTTATCTTTAACAGGATTAGATAGTGAAGAACTTGTTTTTGAAAAATTAGCAATGCCAGCTTCATATAAATTGAAATATGGAATATTATTATGGGATTCTGTACCTAATGCGACTACTTATTTAGTAGAAATAAATAGTATAAATGGCACAGATCAAGAGTTTTTTAATGGTGGTGCATATATTTTAGATGAGTCTTTTGATGTTGGCACTTATAGCATTAAAGTAGCTGCTTATGGTGATGGTGCAAATTATATTACTAGTGAGTGGACTGATGTAATAACAGCAGATAGACTTGCAAGACCAGAAAACGTAAGAGTTGTAGACGGTGCAGTTGAATGGGACGCTGTAACTGGTGCAACTATCTATATTGCTTTCGTTGCGGGAACTTATTATGCGGGAACTGATGAAGATTTATTGACTCGCTTTGAGCCAGAAGAGGGTTATCCAGCAGGTGATTATGAGTTTATTGTTTATGCATCAAGTGACGAAGGCTTTGCTAGCCAACACAGTCAAGTTTTTGTAATTAATAAATTAAATTCTCCAAGCAATTTGAGAGTGGAAAATGGCATTATTAAATGGGACTCAGTGCTTGAAGGTGACGATGGCTATAGATTAGTTATCAACGAAGATACTATTGATACGATGGAGTTAAGTTATGACTTTAGCACTTATTCTATGTATGAACCAAACTTTTTTGATATTAAAGTGGCTGCTTTAGGTGATATGGGAGATGGTTTAGGCAATAGTGTTAACTCTGATTTTTGCAGTTCAATTCCGATTACCGTTATGAGTAGTCCAAATGGGTTATGTGTAGCGGACGGCTTAATAAGTTGGATTCCTGTTGGAGGAGCTGTGGATTACGAACTATTAGTTTATGAAAAAATAGGTGTAGATGAATATCAATTACTTTCGTTAGATACTCCGCTTTTAACTGGTGATACTTCAACATACTTACTTAGCGATAAATATCCAGCGGGTGAATATAGAGTTCAAATAAGAGCAATAGGAGATAATAGCAGATACATCACAAGTGAATATTCTAATTTAATTGATGTAATTAAACTTGATGCTCCAACAACATTAAGTTTAATTAACGGTTTAATAATGTATGGTTCAGTTGCTAACTCATCAAGGTATGAAATTTTAGCAAAAGATATTTTAGAAAATGAAATATATGCGAGCGCGGGTACTTTAACGACTTATGAGTTGCCAGAATATTTTGAAGCAGGCCAATATGATTTAGCGGTTAGAGCAATAGGTGATAATGTAATTTATTTAACTTCTGATTTTTCATCAAATATAACGGCTGAAAAACTTGAAGCAATACAAAACTTTAGAGTGGAAAATGGCACATTAAAATGGTCGCCTAATGCTGATGCTAGTCAATATATTTTAAACATTAATTATCAAGACTATTTAATAGGGCTAGTTACCTCTTATGAACTACCTAATGAATTTATTCAAGGCAATTATAAACTAAAAATTAAAGCAAGGGGAACTAGTGGAGATTTATTAAATAGCAGTTATACAGAAGTTTTGGATATTTATAAAATGGATGTAGTAACTAATCTTAGAACTGAAAATGGTATTATCACTTGGGACTGGGAAAGCGTGAGGGATGCTGCTAATGGCTATACAATAATCATAATTAACAGTCAATCGGTAGAAACAAAAATAGTCCTAGAAGAGGGCGTTACAAGTTATATATTACCACCTCAATTTATTGCAGGCGATTATAGCATCTATGTTCAAACGAATGGCGATAGTATTAGTAACATAAACTCAATAAAAGTTGGAAACGCGGAGGAAACAGGTGCTTTTGAGGTTACTAAACTAGAAACACCTACAGATATAATTTTAAGTGAAGCAAATGAAATCTTTAGCTTAAGTTGGACGCAGGTGCCTCTTGCATCAAAATATAAATTATTAATTACTAAAGGTGGTACACTCGTTGTTAGTACAGTTGAAGTAGCAGAAGAGTTCACTGATTTGAATGAAAATGGTATTTATGATATTGGAGAGGAATTCGTTGATGCAAATGGTGATGGCATATATAATTCGGCACATATTCCAAGCGGTCAAGCTTATGAAATAATCGGGTTAGATAGTGGTGAGCATTTAGTAAGTGTTCAAGCTATAGGGGATGATGTTGATTTGGTTAATTCCGATTTTAGAGCGCCAATTGTTGTAACTAAACCTTCTATGCCGCTAAATTTAGCAATTGCAAACGGAGTTGTTAGTTGGAGTGCAAGCACTTATGCAACTGAATATGAATTGACTATAACTTTTGACGAAGGCGACCCTTATGAAGAGATAACAGCAAATACTTACTATTATTTAACTGAATTAGGTTATTATGAAGTAAGCGTTAGAGCATCATATTCTGGCAGTTTATCAAGTGATGAAACTACTGTTATAGGTTATGAGTTTAATTTATTTAATGCTGGTAATGGTAGCGTGGAAAGTCCATTTGAAATTGCTGATGCCTCTCAATTAAATAATGCAAAATACAATCCAACAGCGAGTTATGTTTTGGTAAATGATATCACACTAACAACAACAAATTTTGAGCCAATAGGTTCAGAGGCAAAACCATTTATTGGTGTGTTTAACGGTGACTTTAAAAATATCAATAATTTAACTATTAATAGCACTTATGTTTATGCTGGTATGTTTGGTTATGTTGGAAGCGCTGGAATTGTTAAAAATATATATTTAAATCATGCAAACATAATTTCGTCAAGTGAATATACGGGTGCAATTGCAGGCTATAGTTTAGGTACCATAAGAAGAATTGTTGCAACTGGAAATATTAAACCTAATTTAACAGATGCAAGCAAACAACTTTTTGCAGGTGGCATAATTGGTCGCAATGAAGGTACTGTAGAAGAGTCAATTGTTTATGTTTCTGTTGAACCAACTAATACTAATAATTTAGTTTATGCAGGAGGTATAGCAGGTTATAATAATGGCTTGATTACAAAGTCAGGAAGTGAAACTACTTCAAGCGTAAAAGCCAACTTTGCAGGCGGTATTGCTGGTTATAATAACGGAAACATAAGTGAAGCTTATAATAAAGGAGTCGTTCTAGCACAATCAAAAACAGGTACTACTGGAGCAAGTGGTTATGCTGGTGGTATAGCAGGCTTTAACTTAAATACTG
>JAQVOQ010000088.1 GCA_028702545.1 Clostridia bacterium | reverse complement strand
GGTGTTAACACACCAGTGCTACAGCTGGCGTTTTAAGAATTTTTGGTATTATATCATGATTTTTTTGAAGAGGCATTTAACGGCGGATTACTTGCATTTAGTTTTTTAATTACGGCAAGTTTTTTACTACTCGCTGAATATATAGCCAAAAAATATAAAAATACAAAAGAACTTAGTTTTAAAAACACGGCCATTATGGGGGTTTTTCAAGGACTTGCTATAATGCCGGGTATCTCCCGCTCTGGCGCCACTATTAGCAGTGCTGTTGTGCAAGGCGTTAATAAGCGCGATGCCGCTGAGTTCTCGTTTTTAATGAGCGTGCCAATTATACTTGCAAGTTTAGTGTGGGAATTATTAAAGTTAAATGGTGGCGGTGCAAGTTTACAAATTGCACCTATAATATTTGGCTTTGTTACGGCTGTTATTTTTGGCGTGTTTGCCATAAAAATTATGTTAAAAGTAATAAATGCAGCAAAATATTTTTATTTTAGCATCTATTTAATAGTGCTTAGTGCGCTTATTCTGCTAAACGAGTATGTTTTTTTAGTGTTTTAATAAAAAATGTTTACTAGTAGCAAACTATTGTGTTAAACTTTTAAAGTAATTTTAAAAGAGGAAACAATATGGATTTTAAGGCAAAAATTAGTAAACATATAAAAATAGATGGTTTGACAGAGGGCGAAATTTACGAGCTTTTGTCGATTACAACGAATATTAAAATGGGCGACTTTAGTTTGCCCTGCTTTGTGCTTGCTAAAACTTTGAGAATGTCGCCAAATGTAATTGCGCAAAATATTACAAATGAGGTTATTCAAACCGAGTGGTTAAATAAGGTTGAGGCCGCAGGCGGATATGTTAATTTTTATTTAAATCGTCAGTTTGTTAGCGGTCAAGTGCTAAAAAATGTTTTATCAGAGGGTAGCAGTTTTGCAAAAAGTGATGAAGGTAAAGGCAAAACAATCGTTATGGACTACTCTTCTGTTAATATCGCAAAACAAATGCATATTGGGCATTTGTCAACGACAGCAATAGGCAATTCTTTAAACAAAATTTATAAATTTTTAGGTTATAAAACAGTTGGTCTAAATTATCTTGGCGACTACGGCATTCAATTTGGTAACATTATTGCCGCACATAAAACCTTTGGCAGCGAACAAGAATTAATTTCGGGTGGCATTGATTATGTTCAAAAAATGTATGCAAAAAGCCGAATAGCAGTAGAAGATGAAGATTTTGAAGAATTAGGTAAATTTTGGTTTAGTCAAATAGAAAAAAAAGACGCGGAAGCAATAAGACTATTTAATATTTTTAAAGAATTAACGCTCACCGATGTTAAGCCAATTTTTGATTTGCTTAATATGACTTTTGATGAGTGGAAAGGTGAACTTTATTATTGCGACAAAATGCAGCCAGTAGTAGAAGAATTAAAAAGAAAAAATTTATTAATAGAAAGCAGAGATAGGCGTATAGTAGACTTAGAAGAAGACGGACTTAATGTTGCTGTTATTGTAAAAGAGGACGGTTCAACAAGGTACTTAACCCGTGACTTAGCGGCAGCTATTGATAGATATAACACTTATAGCTTTGATAAATGCTTATATATTACAGCTTACGAACAAAATTTACACTTTGCACAACTTTTTAAAGTGCTAGAAAAAATGAATTATGATTTTGCTAAAAACTTAGTTCATGTGTCTTACGGCAGAGTAAGTTTGCCGGAAGGTAAATTGAGCAGTAGAGGTGGCGCAAAAGCACTGCTTAAAGATATTTTTAACAGTGCAATAGAGCGAGCAAATGAGATTATTGAAAACAAAAATCCTCATTTAAAGAACAAAGATGAAGTCGCAAAAGCTGTTGGTGTTGGCGCTGTTATTTATGGTGCACTCGCTAATCAAAAAACTAAAGATTCAGTTTTTATTTTAGAAGACGCTTTAAGTTTTGAGGGCGAAACGGCACCATATATGCAATATACTTACGCAAGATGTGCTAGCGTTATTAAAAAATATAATGAGTTAAATTTAAACAAAAAACCACTGCCAAATTATAACGCAGTTGTCAGTGATGAAGCTTTTGAAATTGTTAAAATAATCAATAATTTTAGTAGCATTATTAAAGAAGCGGCAAATAAATATGAGCCATCAATAATTAGTAAAGCTGTTATGAGCTTGGCTAAAAATTTTAACAGATTCTATCACGAATGCAAAATTATAGATGCCGAAAATTTGGCAGTTATGGAAGCGAGAGTTGAACTTGTAAAAACAACTCAAATAATATTGAGGTTAGGGTTAAATTTACTTGGCATTCAAGTAGTAGAGGAAATGTAAAAAAACCTTTAAATTTTGAAAATTTCTTCGTTTCTGCTTTGCCTACCAAAACAGTCATTTGCGTTTAAAGCAAACTCTTGTCTTGTTAGACAAAGCGAGCCTCGAACTTTCCTAAAATTTAAAGGTTTTTTTAGTGCAAAATTAGCTTTTGTGAAAATTTATGTTTATTTAATTTGTTCTTTGCTGTGCGTCTAGCGTGAATAGTCATTTAGAAAAGCCTAAATTTCTATCCACACTAAACGCCCGAACCTAAAATTTAGCACAAGCTAACGCTTTTTTGTTTGTTTTTGTTAAAAAGTTATATTTTTTTAACAAAAAGACTAATAACTGTGTTGATTTTCATTTTTGATAGCATAAATTATGTAAATTTTTAAAAAAACAAACAAATATGCTTTAAATTTTGCCGTAAAAATGTAATAATATAGTAAATAGTATTTATTGGAGGAATTGTTTATGCAACTTGGTGTGTATGAAATTGTTTATATCGTACTAGGCGTTTGCGCACTTTTCTATGTAATTATGTTTGTGTTTTTAAAACGACATAACAAAAAAGAAACAATAGAAAAAACAGGTATAGATGAAAAAGGCGGTGTTCGCTATACAATAGCTGATGAACCCGTGTTAAAAGAAGATGAAGTTACAGGAGAGGTTGAAGCTAATTTAACTTTTGATAAAAAAGACATTATGCTTAGAAGAGGATTTAAATATATTGTTGGCGAAAATAATAAGATTAAAGCCGGCAAATATACTCTACTAACGACAGAAGAAGCGATAAATGAGTTTAATATTAGGCGAAACGGCTATGTAAGAAGTTACGAGCACAACAGTAATGTTATATTGGATGATGGTGAGGACTTAACAGCAATTAATATATCAGTTATTTTACGCTAATTAAATAGTTAAAATTATAAAGCACAGGGTAATTCTGTGCTTTTTTTAAGAATATAAAAAATATAAACAAAAAAGCAAGGAAAACTTGCTTTTTTAAAAAGAAGGTCAGTTATAAATTTTAAATTTAACTTTGTTTTAATTCAGTTAAATTTGTGTGATATCGCCTTGGAAGATGTGCCATCATTAAAGGCGTGTTTTTTCGTTCATTAATACTTGCATATTTATAATAATCTTGCCATAGTTTTTGAAAAAATGGTTCATTATTACTATTTGCAATTGGGGTTAGTTGCTCACTTGTTGTATAGGTAAAAAACTTATTTGCCATACTGCTATAAACGCCTAAAATATTGCGCTTAGTGTCGTGAATAATAAAGTTTTGTGTAGAAAATCTGCTTGAAAAATGCCCGAGCAATAAGTGCGTTATATTATTATCTGGCGAATATTTAGCATACATAACTCCGTCTAAAGTTTCTTCAAACCTTAAAAAGCCTATCATGCGGTGTCTTTCGTAGGTTACTTTTTTTAGCAGGTCATTATAAGCTATAACGCTTTCGTTATTTAACATAAGCCTTGTTTTTGCACCAAATGC
>JAQVOQ010000087.1 GCA_028702545.1 Clostridia bacterium | reverse complement strand
AATATCTAAAAAACTTTACAAACCTTATAACAGAACTTGATAAAAAATCCAACAAAAAAGGTTATACTGAATTTTACAAAATGTGCATAGCGCAGGAATTTGATGCTTGCTATATTGAAAAAAACAAATTAACAACGGAGCAAGAAGAGTGGTTGATTGATGAAATCTATGATTTTTATATCAGCAATGACTATAACAGCATCAACTCTATTGTCAATGCTTTTATTAACACAATATTAAAATTTGGCGATATAAACATATTCCAAAGCGAATATGATTTGAACTATTCTAAAACATATGACAAAATTATTGAAATAGGAGAATTAAAATGAAAAATATAACAAAAAACACATATTATATACACGAAAAAGAAACGATAGACCGCTTAATAAAAAATTATAACTTTCTACCAACAAAAACAACAATTAAAGACACATACATTATTTTAACGCCCCACGAAAAAGAGGTTGTCTGCACATTATACAACCTTATAACAGAACTTGAATTTGAATTCGAAGTTGACTTTGAAAGCAGATTTTTGTGGCGCAAAATAAAACTATTACATGATAATAGCATAATAAAAGGAGAAAAATAAAAATGGGAACAAGAAACTTAACAATGGTAATTAACAAAGCAAGCGAATTAAAGGTGGCACAATATGGGCAATGGGATGGTTATCCTAGTGGGAACGGAATTGAAATTTTAGAATTTTGCAGAAACAAAGACAACTTAACAGCACTTAAAAATAGTTTGGAGAAATGTATTTTTTATAACGATGACAAAGGATTTATAGAAAAATATGACAATGCAGTAGATAAAAAAACATTAACACCACAACAAAGTTTTTGGTTTAATAATTTTCAATCACGAAATGTAGGGGCAAATATTTTGCATAACATAACATACTGCGATTTTGACAAATTAGGAGAAAGTCAAATAAAATTATACAATGACAAAGAATTCGGACAAGATAGTTTAATGTGCGAATATGCTTATTGTGTAAACTTTAACACCAACAAACTTATGTGTTTTAGTGGATTTAATACCGACAAAGAAAAAGAACACGAGTTTTTTATAACAAAACAAGAAGAAGTCGACAAAGAGTTTAAACGCCTTGACTGCACAAAATACTATGGCATTATATTAGTAAAAGAATACGATTTGAATAATTTGCCAAGCAAAGAAAAATTTTTAGAAGATTTAGAAGAAAATGATGATGCGGAATCTAACGATGATGAACTATTATTTTGAAAATTAGCACAAAAAGGAAATTAAAAATGGATTTAACAGGCAAAACATTTGGTAAATTAAAAGTATTAGAAAAAACCACCAAAAGATACCAATACAATTATTTTTATTTATGTCAATGTGAATGTGGTAAAAAAATATTAATACTAGATAAGTCTTTAACAAGTGGCAACACCAAAAGTTGTGGTTGCCTACAAAAAGAAAAAGCAAGCGAAATTGGCACAAAAAACATTGAAAGCAATTCAAATGGCATATTAACATTAAACAAAAAATATAATACCAACATATCAAGCATTATAAACAAGAAGCCAAAAAATAATGCAACGGGGACAAAGGGCATATATTTTAACAAAGCACGAAGCAAATACGAGGCATACATACAAATTCACAACAAACGCCTTTTTCTCGGAAGATTTGAAAATAAAAAAGATGCGATTTTCGCTAGAAAGGAAGCAGAAGAGAAATATTTTCAACCAATGATAGAATCATATAACAGCATAAAAACAACTATAAAAAAGGAATATTATGAATAAACTAAAAAAATGGAACAATCTCGTAGATGGCTTAATTTACGAAGAACGCAAACCACAATGGCAAGAATTATATAAGGGCATACAAGCAAAATTTGTCTTCAAGCAAGACATTGAACTAGCATTAACAATAATGAAAATGTTGGACAGTGAAATCCCATATAACAAAATTGAAAAGTTTTTACACGCAAAAAGAAGAACCCAAAACATAAAAATTGACAAACCAATGCAATTCGTTTTGTATTTTTCAAAACAAGGCACTTCTTTTTACAAATATTTTTACAAAATAAATAAAAATATTGACACTAAAATAATTAGAATAGAAATTGAAAACGAAGAATTTAAAGAGAATAACACAAACAAGAAAAATTTGCCAGACAAAGAAAAGGGAGAGTAAAATGACTACAATCATAACAAAGATTAAACTATATGACAACGAAATCAAAAAGAGCATAACAAAAAAAGTACCACGCAACCTACAAGAAAAGAACATAACAGAGTTGCAAGAACACTACAACACCCCCACCGAAACAATATACTGGTGGGCTACTCAAATCAAACTAAGCAAAACAACCTAAATTTTGCCTATTTTTTGAATGTTTTAATTGTTTTAGAGTATTTACTCAAAACTAAATCAAAAATTGAATTTTGGTGCAAATATTTGTCTATTTCGGCACTTTAATTGCATTTGAAAAGTTGAAAGGAGAATAAATTGAAGCAAAATGAAAAGTTTATACAAAATAAAGAGTTCTTAACAAAACTCATAACACCCATAACAGAAAAAAATAAAGACTTAAAGTTTGATATAAACACAAGCAAATTTTCAAAATCACTGTACTTGTTCATAACACAAAAGTCAACATTTGCAGTGTTGCGTATATCAAACCATAAAATATATAACAAACAATTTTTTCCAAACGAAATAATAATAAATGAAAAAACAAAATGCAAAATAATTATGAACAAAGTTACTCTACTCGTAAAAAATTTTAGATTCAAAAGAACCTTTTACTTGTTAAAAACTTTATCAAAAGGAGATATTAATGAACAACAACGAGAACAATACAAACTCAAAAATTCCAGATGACATAGAATATTTCAAAGATTTTGATTTGAAAACATATAGGAATATATACAATCTTGTCAAAGATGGAAAATTGAAAAAATATAACACCGACAAAGGTATAGGATTTAGCAAGTCCGAGTTTATAGAGTTGCAAAAAACATTGAAAAAGGGTAGACCTATAAAAAACGCATACAGAATTGACCTCTCTGTTCCTTCAAAAATAAATTGCCTATATAGACATTTGGCAGAGATGAATAAATCAAATAAAGAATGTTGCCAAAAAAATAACAAACTTCAAAGATATTTGGATGAAAATGGAAAAGTTTATATAAATATAAAAGATTACATTTACCCTCAAATTAAACTAATTGCGAAAAAACTTGAATGCAAGCAAAGTTTAGTGGCATCAAAAATTTCCGACTTGATACAAGAACTTTATAAAAAGGAGGAATAAAATGAACCACAAGGAATATTTATTTAGATTACAAGACTTGTATAATAGAGTGCCAAACAAGTTTGAAAAAGAAATTTTTTGGTATATTTGTAAAAAATACCAAGATTTCATTAAAAAAAGAATTACAACCAAAAACTGCACCAAAGAAGAAATTATCAAACACTTAATTGACAAAGGACTTATGTCAATGTCAATAGACAAAACAACCAAAGAAGAAAAACTCCCAGATGACAGAACAGTTCGCAGTGCAGTTCGCAAACTTATGAAAAATGGTTTACCTATATTAAGTACTTCAACCATTGCAGGTTATTATATTTGCGATAACACGACAGAGATAGAGCAACCATACAACGAAAACAAGAAACGAGCATTGAAATTACTAGCAATGCAAAAATCTTTTGACAAAATGTCAGGGTTCGTATCAGGGCAAATAAGTATAGACGAAATAAATCTTGACACTGAAGATGAAGAAGATTAACAAAAATTTGTTTATATTTATTAAATTTA
>JAQVOQ010000086.1 GCA_028702545.1 Clostridia bacterium | reverse complement strand
CAACGGGAAGCCCGCTATAACCTTTTATTACGCTGTCAAAAATATAAATACAGTTATTTTCTCTAATATCAATATTTATTGTCGTTTGAGGCTCGTGCAAGTCAACTTTAGCGTGTTCATTGCTATCCAAAACCATTCCGCCAACCTCGCAAGATAATTCTAGTGAAGTTAAAGGAAATAGCTTATTAGCCCTATTTGTTACAATCTTAAAAGTTTTAGTTTTTAAAGTGTAATTTTTAAAATAATCTTTAATATCTTCTAAGTTCATAGGTATACACTCAGCAACGGATAAAGAATGCACACCAAAAACGCTTTTAACACGATTTACAATTTCTTGTTCTAATTCTGCACTAAATTCATCAACAACATATCTGCTATTAGAAAAAGTCACCTTGCAGGCTATACCTTTTAAACTCAATTTTAAGTTATCTTTAAGTTTTTTTTCAAAAAACCCTTTGTTTCTGCCCTTTAAGTGTATTTCGGCATATCTTATCAAAATTACTTTTCTCATTTTATTATCCTTTTTAACTAACTTTTTTTATTAGTCCTAAAACTTCTTCTATAAATATTTTACAAGAGGCAATAACTTCCTCTTCAGTATTAAATTCGCTAAAACTAATTCTAATACTACCTGAAACCTCTTCTTTATTTAGTCCTATCGCTTCTAAAACACGGTTTCCAGCTCTTTTTGCGTTTGACGAACAACTTGAACCCGTGTTAACAATAACGCCCCTTTTTTGAAGCAAATGCACAAGCGTTTCGCCCCTTATACCAGCTAAACTCAAACTTAAAATATATGGACTATTTTCATCTTCTAAACCATTAAATTTTACACTTAATTTATCTTTAATATTTTCAAGAAACAAATTTTTTAATGCCGTTACTTTTTTATGGTTTGCATCCATATTTTCTATAATTAATTTAGCACTTTCACTAAACGCTATAATTCCAGCAACATTCTCTGTGCCTGACCTAATGCCACTTTCTTGTCCGCCACCCAAAATTAACGGTTTAATATTAACGCCTTCTTTAACAAAAATTGCACCAACGCCTTTTGGTCCGTGAATTTTGTGAGAGCTAACAACATAACTATCAACGCCTAAATTATTTATATTTACATTTATTTTTCCGCACGCTTGAACGCCGTCACAATGAATCAATGTTTTAGAATTAATACTCTTTACTGCTCTTACAATATCTTTAATATCGTTTATCGCACCCGTTTCATTGCTTATATGCATAACGCTAACTAATTTTGTGTTAGCATTTACTAAACTTTTTAAATATTCTAGGTCTACTTGTCCACTAGGCAATAATTTTGCAAAATGCACAGTGTAACCTTTGCTTTTAATAAAATTAGCAACTTCATAAACCGATGAATGCTCACCTAAATTAAAGATATACTCATCTTTTTTGTTTGAGGTTATAACGCCTTGCAAAAACAAATTATTAGCCTCCGTAGCGCCAGATGTAAAATACAACTCTTGCTTATTACAACCAAGTAATGAGGCTAAAAGTTCCCTTGCTTTGTTTACAGCTTTTTTAACTTCAAAGCCTTCTAAATAAGCGCTGGACGGATTAAAATAAAAATGCGTGTTATAAGCTTTTAAAACTTCTAACACCTTATCATAGGGTTTTGTTGTGGCAGCATTATCTAAATAAATCATTCGTACTCCAAATATTTTTTATGCTCCCACATTATAACACAAAATCAATTTATATGTAAATGCAAAATTGTTAAAATTAACTAATTAATAGGTACTAAGTTGAGCGCCTCATCCAAACTGTTTGCTTGCAAATAAACCTCAGGCACTGTGCCTATTATGATATTTTCACATATTAGCATTTCTGTAATAGTAGATATTTGTTTTGTTGCAAGTGGCAAAACTAAACTAACCTTAGTTTCTAGGTTTACATATATTTTGTGATTGGTTTGATTTATTCCCGCACTTATAAACTCGCTGTTAAAAGTGCAGTTGATGCTACCTACAGGAAAAATTTTTATTTTAAGCTTAGGCCCTAATCCATTTAAAACAGGTAATCCACTAAAAGAGCCTAGTGGTATTTGCACGCCACTCTCGCCCATATTTTCTAAGTTTGTTAGCGTTGCCGCCATCAAATCTCTTGTTAACTTGTTTATGCCTATAGCATTAGCTTGAATAAATGCAATTTTACCATCATCATCTTCTTGAATTTTAATAAGATTATCATACGCCAACTCATCACTGACCACCTCTCCTATTGCATTGTTTACTGCACTAATTGAAAGAGACCTAACCTTCGCCTCGCTAACTGAAATTATAATAGGATTAACCCTAGTGTTTAAATAATTTAAAACAAAGAAAATAAATAAGAAAAAAATTAAAACATAAATAAATACCTTTTGTTTTCTGGTCAACTTATTTTTTAACTTTTTTATCATCTCATCCATATAAATATTTCCTCTAATATTTATATGCTAATAACTGTGTATATGATTAGTTTAATTAATCTTTTTTACTTTTACTGTCAAATATAAGCGCAATTACATACGAAAAGAAAATGGCTGCAGAAATACCTCCAGCGGTGGCTTTTAGTCCGCCCGTCAAAACTCCAATTAATCCGTCCTTCATTACTTGTTCTTTAACTCCTCTAACAAGCATTGCGCCAAAACCGCTTATTGGCACTTGTGCTCCCGCTCTGCCTATCTCTATTAAAAAATCATAAACTCCAATATATTCTAATATTGCTCCTAAAATTAAAAAGCTTACTAGTATCCTAGTCGGCGTGAATTTTGTTTTTATTACTATTATTTGAGCAAAAAAACAAATAAACCCACCAACTAAAAACACCATTAAATAATTTAACAACATATTACTCTCCTCTTTCTATTACAACAGCATGAGCAATAGCTGGAATGCTTTCCCCCTGCTGACTACTAAGAGTAGAAAGCAGCGCCCCTGTTGCTACAAATAAAACTTTTTTAAAAGTTCCATCAGTTAATTTTGAATAGATATATGAGTTTAAAACAGAGGCACTGCAACCGCAACCACTGCCACCTTGATATAACTTTTGCTCTTCTTTATAAATCATTTGCCCGCAATCTCTATAATTTTTGGCTAAATTGTAACCTTGCTTTTGCATTAAGTCTTCTAAAATTTGCGAGCCTAACTTGCCTAAGTCGCCCGTTACAATTAAGTCATAATCCTCAGGCGTTGTATTGGTATCATTAAAATGAGCAAGTAGCGTGCTCATAGCTGCAGGAGCCATGGCTGCACCCATATTGTTTACATCCTTAATGCCGTAATCTACAACTTTTCCAAAAGTGGCAGCAGTAATTTTGTTCCCACTGCCCTTGTGCGCTAAAATTGTGCAACCTCCACCCGTAACCGTCCACTGCGAAATAGGCGGACGTTGATTTGCTAGTTCTAGCGGGCTTCTATATTGTCTTTCTGCAGTTGAAAAGTGACTACAAGTGGCACATGCTATTGTTTTAAAGTATCCACCATCTATTAAGCAACTTGCTAGTGCTAAACTCTCTGCCATAGTGCTACAAGCACCATATAAGCCTATAAAAGTAGTGTTAAAGTCGCGAGCAGTAAAACTTGAGGTTATTATTTGATTTAATAAGTCCCCGCTTAAAAACATATCTATATCATCGGTATTTAACTGAGCTTTATCTATTGCCTTAAATACTATTCTCTCCATAATTTTTCGCTCAGCTTTTTCAAAAGACTTTTCTCCAAATTTTTCATCTTTTAATATCTCGTCAAAATACTTTCCAAAATTGCCCTCGCCTTCTTTTTTGCCTACAAGAGAATAAGAACCTATTATTATA
>JAQVOQ010000085.1 GCA_028702545.1 Clostridia bacterium | reverse complement strand
GTGATTTTCTTTGACTTTTCGTTTTAATGTGCTATATTATACAAGAAATCGCGGGGTAGAGCAGTCTGGTAGCTCGTCGGGCCCATAACCCGGAGGTCGGAGGTTCAAATCCTCCCTCCGCAACCAAGACAATCATGGCACCGTTTCGGTGCTTTTTTGTTTGATTTTGAGGCTTGAACGAGCGAATCTTCAGGTTATTGCCTATAAAATCTATGAAAAATTGTGTATCAGTTTAGTAATATGGTGGGGTACCATCCATGGCACAATCGCTTATCAAATACCGTTTGTTTTAAACGCCCAGCTAAGTGGGTTGTTAAAAAATATACTTTAGCTGGAAACAAGACTCCTTTTTACGATGGACTTCTATCACACATTGTTTTAATGCAAAATGTTACAAAAGCAATCATAGATAGATTCATTTCTGACCTTAAGCATTCATTAGAAGGTAAAGAGGACCTTAATTTTAAATTGTAATCAATATTCAAAAATAGCTCAGTTTTGCAATAATTTTATATAAAATGTATTCTTAATTACTCGTAAACCTATAGTGTTATTTTTATTTTTTTGCTAGCAATTCATCCCGCCGCTTAGCAAGCTTGAAGCGGGGGTCTTCTTGCTATTTTAGATAAAGGAGATTTGCAAACAAAAATAATAAAATATATTATTATTAAAAGCAATTGTTAAAATTATATGAAAATCATATTCGAAAATTATCATGACAATAATAACCAAGTCCACGAATTCTTAGTTCAATCTAAATGTCTTTTTTATACCTATGCACGTTTTGATTGGATGCTGACTAATTTTGAATATTTAGAAAAGGAGAACCTTCCTAAAATCGGGCTATGGAAACACAATAATAAGATAGTTGCTGCAACCCTATTTGATCATTCCCTTGATAGTGTTTTTCTAGTAACCCTTAAGCATTATAAATTTCTATATAAAAGAATGCTTGAATATGCTATTGAAAATATGGCAGTTAAAGGAATGGATAATTTTTCAATTTTGATTCAAGAAAATGATAATAGACTTAAAAATATAGCTAAACGAAAAGGATTTTTGAAATCTGATTGGAAAGAAACTGTTCTTAAATATGATTTAAAAAATCCTATTGATGTTCCTAATCTAGGAAATGAATATAAATATATTTCACTTAAAGAATGCCTTAATTTTAAAGATTATGATTTTTGTTTGTTCAGAGGTTTTGATCACGAAAAAGATCAAAGTTATTCATTTGATTCTATTAAAGAATCTCTTTATGAATTACATTATAAAAAGAATTTTGTTGATTTAACTCTTAAAACATCAATTATAGATAAGAGCAATGATCAAGTTGCACATTGTGGAACCTGGCATGATTCAAAATCAGATTTCGCAATTGTCGAACCAGTTTGCGTTATCCCTGGCTGTAGGAAGAAGGGGCTTGGTAGTGCAGTTGTTTTAGCAGGTTTAAAAAAATCACAACTACGTGGAGCAAAATTTGTTATAGTAAATTCGGATTTGAATTTTTATAAAAAAATTGGATTTAAAGATTATTTAAATGCAAGTTACTGGGTAAATCCCATTTTAAAAAAGGAATAAATATCTCAAAAGTTATTGATAATATCAATAGCAGATGTTCTTGTCGTAGTTTTAGAGACAAGAAAGTTTCTATGGAAAAATTAAATAAAATTTTATTAGCTGGTCAAAGCGCACTTGCGGCGCACTTATGCGCACACAAACGCTTCATTGACCGTCATCGCTCGGAAGCCAATGGTATTTTTGTGCAAACACGATAAAAAATACACAAAGTTGTGTTAAAATGATCCTGATAAATCAGAATTTGAGTAAAAAATGAAAACATTGTATTTGATTGGTGGCACTATGGGAGTTGGAAAGACAACTGTATGTCAGCAGTTGAAAAAGGAACTTGATAAAGCCGTATTTTTGGATGGCGATTGGTGTTGGGATGCCAATCCGTTTCAGGTCACGGAAGAAACGAAGTTAATGGTGCTTCGTAATATTTGTTTTCTGCTGAACAGTTTTCTGCATTGTTCCGCCTATGAAAACGTGATTTTCTGTTGGGTAATGCACGAACAGTCAATCATCGATACGATAGTCCATGCTTTAGATACAGAGAACTGTAAGGTTGTCAAAGTGTCATTGACGGTAGATGAAAACAATTTGCGAAGCAGATTGCAGGCCGATGTGAATAACGGACTTCGTACCGATGATGTGATCGAAAGAAGCATTGCAAGAATCGGAATGTATCAAAAGCTTGATACCATAAAAATAGACACGAGTAATAAAGCAGTCTGTGAAATCACTAATGAAATAAAGATGCATGGATAACGACCAAGAAGAAATGGACTTGTCTTGATTTAGAAAATGAATATGCATATTTCAACGTTGACCATTTAGAAGATAAATGGGCAATGCAAAAAATTAATGGCGTCATTTATTTACCACAAAATATAAAAAATTTTGAGAAACATATTAAATTACACAAATAACGGGGGCTCACTTTTTCTTAAAGGGGGCTCAAATGTATCATTCCTGAGCATTCCTTCGAGACGAAAATCTAAGACACGAAAATAGTGTCTTTTTTTCTTTACTTTAAGATGATGATTTTGAACATTTATAAAGTATTTTTAAATTACGTTTAACAAGAAATATAAATTGGCATATCATAGAATCATGAAATCGAAATTAGTTAGCAATCAACAAATTCAACATATAAAATCGAAAGGCATCTCCTTTAACTATATCTCCGAAGAGGATGCAAAAAAATATCTTGAACAATCTACATATTTATTCAAACTTCTTTCGTATCGTAAGAATTATTTAAAAGATGCAAGTGGAAAATATTTAGATTTAGATTTTCAATATTTGGTTGAATTATCTAAGTTAGATAGAGAACTTAGGTACATATGTTTTGATTTATGTATGGATATTGAACATTTTGTTAAAAACAAGATTGTTCAAACAATTGTTAATACTTCTGATGGATATCGACCTATTTCTGATTATTTTTTGATAAATCCAAGAGCACTTATTCGTATTAATGAGCAAAATACAAATACATGTTTTATTCATGAATTAGTAAATAAATACAGTCCAAATTTTCCAGTGTGGGTTTTTGTTGAGGTATCTTCCTTTGGAACCATTTCTTCTTTTTGTTCTTGGTATAATTCAAATTATAGTAAAACGTTTGTTGATAATAAAATACTAAATAATGTACGCGATCTTCGAAACGCAATAGCTCATAATTCTTGCTTGTTGTGCAATTTTGTAGATAGGACTCCAAATTTAAATACACCTGTGTCAGAAATAAATGCTTTTCTTGCTTCTTTAGGAATCGGAAAACAAACAAGAAAAAATAATCTTCACAATATGTTTGTATATGACTTTGTTTGTCTTCTATACGTTCATAAAAAAGAAGTTAATGACAAAAGTAAATTATCTAGACTTAATGATTTTATCAACAAACGATGTTTAGAAAATAAAGATTATTTTAAAAATAATTTTAAAATAATCAAATCTTATAATTTTTTGAAGAGGGTCATTGACAATATTTAAATAAGGTTGTAAAATGATGGCACAATTGAAAACGAAAGTTTTGTAAAGAGGGTCATTGGCTCTCTTATTTTTTTAAAAGCAAAGGTCCACTTTTTCAAAAACAGAGGTCCATTTGTATTAAACGTGTTCATTATTGCCAAGAAAATCCAAGGTCATCAATGAGATGACCTTTTTTTATTGACTAGCTAAAGCCTTTTATCAAAGTTTTATTTGAATCGCTTTCTTTTTACCCATATAATGAAAAGTGAAATAAAAAGGA
>JAQVOQ010000020.1 GCA_028702545.1 Clostridia bacterium | reverse complement strand
TATTAAGCCCTCACTGTATTTTTCAAGCAGGTCATAATCTATACGAGGTTTATAATAAAAGCCCTCTGTAAAACTTTGTGAACTTAGTTTTACTAAATTTTTGTATCCCTTATCATTTTTTGCAAGTAGCACTAAGTGCGCAAGCTCTGGTCGGCCCGCTCTTTGAAACCTATCGCTCGCAACATAAAACTCGCTTCCTATTATACCTTTTATAGGTGTTTTTTGATTATCTATATTTTCTTCTTTTGCATTATGGTTTTTAACTTTTTGGTTGTGACTCATAACTTCTTTATAAAATTTATAAGCACCAAACAAATTGCCGTGATCGGTTATCGCAATCGCTGGCATATTATATTCGCCTATTGTTTTTATTAGTTTTTTAATTCTTGCAACACCATCAAGTAGGCTATATTCGGTATGCACATGTAAGTGAACAAATGGTTTCATCTATACTTTTCCTTTTGTTTTTTTTTATTTACCTTTCGCTTAAGTTTTTTGATATTTCAATAAGTTTTCTAAACCTGTGATTTAGTCCACTTTTGGTTATTGGAGTAATTGATAATAACACTAAATCGTCCAAACTCTCTTCCCTATTTGCTAGCCTCAACATAGCAACTTCTTGAAGGGCTAGGGGCAAACTTTCAATGCCTATTGTTTCACTAATTATTTTAATAGCATTTATTTGTTTAAGACTAGCATTTACTACCTTATTAATATTGCCTGTTTCGCAATTATTTTGTCTATTAACTTTGTTTCTTAAACTTCTTAAAATAATTTCATTTTGAAGTGCTAACACAGTTTTTCCAGCACCAATTAACGCTAAAATATCACTAATTAGGTCGCCTTCTTTTAAATAAACTATAAAGCTTGATTTTCTTGCAACTTTTTTGCTCATAATATCAAATTCAGCAAGTAAACTAGCAAAATCACCAGCCAACTCATCACTAGAAAAAACAAATTCTAAGTGGTAGCCTGAGCTTGGCTTTTTGTTTTTTTGATCTAAAGTTTTAGAAAGTACAATATTACTTGTCGCACATCCTATAAACACACCTCTAATATAACTTCTTTTGCAACAATCATCCATAACCAAATATTTATCTATTCCGCCATTAAATTGCATTTGATGATTATCGTCAAATGAAATAATTCCGCAATCTTCTAATATTCTAGTTGAATGCTCTACATCAATTTTAATCTCGTAACGAACGCCGTAAAAAAAACTATCGTCTTCACTGATTTCAAGTTCAACCGAAAAACCATAAAGTTTTTCAAGTATTTTATTAATTTTTTCGTAAAGCTCGGCAACTTCTGTTTTGATTACGATTGCAAATTTGCCTTTTTGTAACTTTATATCAGCACTTGTTCTAATAATTGCTGAAAGTTCGCTAATAAAGCAACATTCGTTATCAAGTGGCAGTTGTGCCAGTTCACATTTTACTTCGTAAGAAAAACTCAAAAATATTACACCTTTCCTTTTGTAATTTAAATCAATTATATCATAAGTTTAAAATTTTATTAATCAATTATGTTTTTTAAAAGCAGTAATTTTATTTATATTTGCAATTTGCTCTATTGGAATATTATATTTTAGCACGTAGCTTATGCCTAACGGGCATTCACCTACTCTACTCGGCCTATGAGCATCCGAACTTATAATAAATGTAACGCCGGTATCTATAATCTTTTGCATTTCACATTCTTTAAACAAAATGCGTTTGCCATTTAACTCCAAATAAACATTATGCTCTTTGCAACTCTTAGCAATTTTAACAGCGTCAACTTCCATTCCATAACCTAAATGCGTTATAATATCTATATTGTTTTTTTCTATCGCTTTTAAGTAAGCCTGAGTATTAATATCTATTCTTTTTTTGCTGTAACCAAATATTTTTGCAAAAAAGTTTGGTATAAAAAAGCCAAATCTATCTTTTAATCTTTTTGCAAAAACTCTTTTATGAAAACCCATTAAAATAATGTCTAATTTTTCTTCATCTTTGTGCTCTACATCAATGTCGCCTTCACTTGATATCAAATTAGCCTCAACGCCAAGCAAAATTTTAACATTATATTTATCTTTTAATTCTTCAATTTGCCTGCGCATTAGCGGAATATCTTTTCTCATCACATTATATAATTGATGATTAAATCCGTGATCGGTTATTGCAATCTCTTTTAGACCTTTTTCGCTTGCAACTCTAGCGTTGTCTTCAATTTTGCCCGTGCCATGACTGTATATCGTATGCGTATGATAATCTGCGTATATCTTCATATTAATCTCCTAGTATTTTTACTTCTAACTGTAACTTTACCCTATGTTTTTTATAAACACATTTTTTTATATATTTTACGAGTTGCAAAACATCCCTACTCGTTGCATTACCTTTATTTATTATAAACCCTGCGTGCTTTTGACTTACTTCCGCACCACCTATTTTGTAACCTTTTAGGTTAAGTTCATCGATGGCTTTACTTGCAATCAATTTTTTGTGCCTTTTAAAAACACTTCCCGCACTTGGATAATTTAGTGGATGATTATCTTTTCTTTTTTTAAAGTTTTGCTCTGCTAACGCTTTAATATCTTCCTTAACGCCCTCTTTTAGTGCGAGCGTTGCACTTATTATAACATAATGTTTATGATGTTTAAACAAGCTGTTTCTATAAGCATATTTTAACTTATTATTAGAAAGTTCTATAACCTTTTTGCCATTATAAAATTTTACACTTTTAACACAGTCGCTCATTTGACCGCCGTAAGCACCAGCATTCATAAAAACTGCTCCACCTATCGTGCCTGGTATGCCAAAACTCCATTCTAAGCCACTTAAACTATTATCTGCTGCAGTTTTGCAAGCATCAACTAAACTCGTTCCTGCAAGGGCTTTAAGCGTGTTTCCTTCAACTTCAATATTTGCAAAATTTTTACTTAATTTAATTATAAATATTTTTAGCGGCACATCTTTAACTAATAAATTTGTACCATTACCTATTACAAAAAATTTTACTCTTAGTTTTGTTAAAAGACGAATTACTGTCAATAACTCTTGCTCACTCACAGGCTCTATTAACGCTAAACACTCTCCACCTATTTTAAAAGAAGTGTGATGCTTTAGAGGCTCATTAAAAGCAATTTTACGCGTTAAACTTACTTGTTTTAAACTTTTTATAGCATTGGCTATTTTTTTGTTCATAATCATTTTACCCCACTAACTAATTTTTACAAAGTAATTTTAACTAAAACCAATCGTTTATTTTTTTTCTTGCCTCATCACTGCCTTTTAATGCATTTAAAGAGGTGTTAATTTTGTCTTTAATATTTTCCTTATGCAAAAATACATTAAAAGTTTTTAAAGGCTCTGCTAGCACTTTTTCCCACTCTCTATAAAAAACATCGGAATAAATTTTTAAGTCTAAAACGCTAAACATATTAATTCTACTAAGCGTTTTTTGTACCTCTTCACTAGTTAAATACTCAATAAAACGCTCGCACATATATTTTGTTTGGTTATCTGTTTCAAATATGCTTATATATTGCACAAGGTCAGAAAATCCGCCTAAAAACTCGTATACATTGGGTTCCATATTATTATTTGACTCGCGATTTTTGCACCTATAAACATCCCTTTGAGTGCCTAACAAAACACTAGCATTATTTTCTACATAATTTACATATGCGTCATACGAGTTTAGCGTTAGTGCTTGTTCATCTATTGCGTTTTCACCCGCTACCATACTTGTATTTAGGGCAAGTGCAAGAGGTGCGTTATAGCCCATATTGCCGCCAAAAGTTAGCGAATATATGTTTTGTTTATTTTCCTTAGTCATAAAATTAAACACATCTTCTAGCAAATTATAATCATTTTCGGTAGATGCTTTTTCCATAAAATATTCGTTGCCTATTAAAGCATATCCACCTAAAATAAAAGGCACTGCAAGCAAAGTATCATTTAGCATTCCACCTTTTAATAAATCGTCCCTTACTTGAACTAGTCCAGTATAATTTGTTAAATTATTTGCTATAATGCTTCCAAAGCCGATACCATAAGAAATTAAACTCGGCTTATTTCCGTTTTCCAAGTTTAATATGGCTTGCTCCTCAGTCATATTGCGAACGATAACAAAAGCCCCAGGATTAGCACGCTCAAACTCAATGCTCCTAGCCTCAAGCCAATTAGCCCTGCCAATACTGCCACCTTCAAAAGTGTCTACATTCCAAAGCTCTAGTACGCCATAATAATCAACAGTATTTTGTCTGTTGATAAAGTCTGCTTGCAAAATAAACGCAGGAAAAATAAAAATAGGAATAAAAATTATATATAACACTAAAAGTGCTGTAATTATCGTTTTATAAGTTTTTTTTACTAACAAAAAAATGCCTCCCTAGAACAAATATTTGTATTATATTTGTATGCTTAGGAGGCTTTTTTAATGCTTTAATTGTCGTCTAAAAATTGTAGTATTTTAATAGCAAGCTCTTTATTTATACCTTTAACTTTAGTTATCTCTTCAACGCTAGATGCGCTCAAATTTTTTATGCTCTTAAAATATTTTAATAGTTGAACGCGTTTTTTAGGTCCTATTCCTTCAATTTTGTCTAACACACTGTTTACTTTTTTGTCCCTTAGCGTGCGATGATAAGTTATTGCAAACCTATGAGCCTCATCTCTTAATCTTTGCAACAATTGCAAACCATAACTAGTTTTAGGCAATATATAAGACTCCGCTATACCTTCTTTAAACACTTCTTCTTCACGCTTTGCAAGGCTAATAAGTTGAGTTTTAAAGTTGCCTACACTCGCAATCGCTTTTTGTGCTGATGAGAGTTGCCCTTTTCCGCCGTCTACTACTACTAAATCAGGTAAACTGCTAAAACTATCATCAGCATCTGAGAGTTTTAAAAACCTTCTTCTTAATACCTCTTCCATGCTGGCAAAATCATTAGTGCCTTCTACTGTTTTAATTTTAAATTTACGATAATGGCTAGTTGCCTTTTCGCCATTAATAAACACGACCATGCTTGCAACTTTATCCGTGCCACTTATATTACTAATGTCGTAACATTCTATTCTGTATGGCGTATTATTTAGTTGCAATTTCTCTTTTAATAAATCTAACGCTCCAAATGTTCTTTGCTTTTTTAACTCTATAGTTTTTGTAGAGCGTATTAAATATTCTTTTGCGTTTTCTTCGGCTAAACCAAGTAATTTGCTTTTTATGCCTTTTATAGGCTTTGTTAAATTAACTTTTTTGTCCTTTAATCCACTCAACCAATCCTCTAAAACTGCTTTGTCAACAAGCTCTTTCGCTAACACAATTTCATCGGGAATAAAGATGTTTTTACTATAATATTGGCTAACAAAGCTTGATAAAACCTCATCAATACTACCTGCGCCTTCGCCCAAATTAATAGTATCGCAACCAAGCATTTTGCCGCCGCGAATAATAAGAGTTGCAACGCTAATACTTATACCGTTATTGTAATAACCTATGATATCTATATTTATTAAATTTGTAAATTGTGTTGTAAATCTTTGTTTTAAGCGATCTAGCGTCTTTAATTTTTCTCTTAACTTTATTGCTGTTTCAAATTTTTCTAATCTTGCAGCATTTTCCATTTTAAGCGTTAAAATTTTTTCTATCTCATCTGTTTTGCCGTTCAAAAAGTTTATTGCACCGTTTACATAAATAGCATATTTTGCTTTATCAATTCTACCCGTGCAAGGAGCCGTGCATAAACCTAGTGCATAATTTAGGCACTCGCGCTTAGTGTGCCTTCCATCGTTTAAGTTAAGATTGCAAGTTCTAATTGCATAAGCATAATTCATCGTTTCAATCAAATCCTCAGGTCTAACTCCTGCAAAATAAGGTCCAAAATATTTTGAACCATCTTTTTTAATCTTTCTTACAACTTCTACTTTTGGAAAGTCATCTTTCGTAGTCAACTTGATGTAAGGATAGTTTTTGCCGTCTTTAAGTAGAATGTTAAAGTGCGGTTGATGTTTTTTAATAAGATTGTTTTCAAGTATCAAAGCGTCTAACTCGCTACTCGTGACAATATAGTCAAAATCACAAACATTTTGCACTAGTAAACTCGTTTTCATATCCTTTTTCTCGCCAACAAAATAACTTGATACCCTGTTTTTAAGTATCTTCGCTTTACCAATATATATTATTTTACCGCTTGCGTTTTTCATAAGATAAACACCGCTTGCAATAGGTAATTTTTTTAATTTTTCACCAACAATTATATTCATAACTTTATTATATACAAAATGTTGTAAAAGACAAAACAAAAACCAGCATTCAAAATAAATGCTGGTTTTTGATAATTTTAATAATCCAAATTCTTTGTGGTGCGTGGAAAAGGTTGAGTATCTCTAATATTTGTTACGCCTGTAACATACATTAAAAATCTATCAAAACCTAGCCCATAACCTGAGTGAGTTGCTGAGCCGTAGCGACGCAAGTTTAAATACCACCAATATTCTTCTTTGTTTAAGCCCTTTTCAGCAATTCTTTTTTCTAGCTTTTCTAATCTTTCTTCCCTTTGCGAACCGCCTATCATTTCGCCAACTCCTGGCACTAGCATATCCATTGCGGCAACGGTTTTATTGTCGTCATTCATGCGCATATAAAAGGCTTTAATATCCTTTGGATAATCTGTTACAAATACTGGAGCATTAAGAACTTTTTCAGTTAAATAACGCTCATGCTCGCTCTGCATATCAATGCCCCATTTAACTGGATATTCAAACTTAGGAGCTGTGCCCGCTTTAATATCACGCTCTAATAATTCAATAGCCTCAGTATAAGTTATATGTTTAAATTCGCTACTAACTAGTTTTGTTAATTTTTCTATTAAACCTTGTTCAACAAATTTATCAAAAAATTGCATTTCTTCAGGGCAGTTTGTTAAAAGATAATTAATTAGATATTTTAGCATATCTTCGGCTAGTTGCATATTGTCGTTAAGATCGGCGAACACAATTTCAGGTTCTAACATCCAAAATTCTGCCGCATGGCGAGAAGTGTTTGATTTTTCCGCTCTAAAAGTTGGCCCAAAGGTATAAACATTTGAATATGCCATTGCAAAAGTTTCTACATTTAATTGGCCACTTACTGTAAGATTGCTTTCTTTTCCAAAAAAGTCTTGTTTATAATCAATTTTACCTTCTTCAGTTTTTGGTGGATTGTACGGGTCAAGCGTTGACACTCTAAACATCTCTCCCGCGCCTTCTGCGTCACTTCCTGTAATAATTGGCGTATGTACATAAACAAACCTACGCTCATTAAAAAACTTATGAATAGCAAAACTAGCTTCACTTCTTACTCTAAAAATTGCTCTAAACAAATTTGTTCTAGGCCTTAGGTAAGCAATCTCACGCAAGAATTCTAGTGAGTGACGCTTTTTTTGAAGTGGAAAATCATCTTCGCTTGTTCCTTCAACAAAAATTCTCGTAGCTTTTATCTCAAAAGCTTGTGCGTTTTGTGGAGTTAACACGATGCGTCCCTCAACAACTAAGGCACTGCCTAGTTTTGTTTTTTCTATCTCTTTATAATTTGCTAAGTCTTGCTCATCAAAAACTATTTGCACATTAGAAAATTGGCTACCATCATTTAGTTCAATAAAACCAAAAGTTTTGCTTAGCCTAACAGTTTTTATCCAACCTGCAACAGTAATACTCTTTTTTTCGTAATCTTTGAAATTTTCAAAAAGTTCTTTAATTGTCGTTCTCTTCATATTAAAACCTCTAATAATTTGCTAATTAATTTTAGCACAATTTTAATAAATTTGCACATTTTTTTTGAATTTAAACTTAAAAAAACAGCATTAAGCTGTTTTTTTGTATTTTACTAATTTTTAATTATATAAATAATTTACTCCGTTTAACAAACAATCGTTTATAACGTTGTCAGCAATTGAATAAAAAATTATTTTGCCATCTCGTCTATATTTTACTGCCCCAACAGTTTTAAGACTTTTTAGTTGATGACTCACCGTTGTTTGATTTAACTCTAATACGCTTGCAATGTCGTTTACGCACATTTCGCTAACCGATAATGCACTTAAAATTTTAATTCTAGTAGCATCTGCAAAAATACTAAAAAAATTTGCTAAATCCTCTAGTACATTTTTTTCTGGCATATAGTAGTTAATATCACGCTGTTTTTTCTCATCTAGTAACATCTTTTTTTCTATACTGCTATCCACAAAACTTATCCCCCTTTTAAAAATTTGAATATTTAACCCCTTTCATATTACAAAGTATACATATGTGCGACTATAATACACAATAAAAAATTTTGTCGCATATAGGGTATTATAGTAAAATTTTGTAGAATGGAGGTTTTTTGCAATGGTTTCAACAAAAGAAATTTTATATGTTTTACTTATCACCTTAGCCGCCACAGGTGGATATTATAATGATGAAAATAATATGGGAATGTCTTATGGTGTTATTTTGCCATTATTATTACTTCTTTTACTTTCTACCGATAAATCTTTTATTGAGCCGTGTTGCACAAATATTTGCCCAGGAAGATGGCGAGGTGCTCCTTTTGGTGGATTTGGTTTAGGTGGAGGTTTAGGCGGAGGGCTTGGTGGAGGCCTTGGCGGATTATTTTAAAAACAAAAGATACATATTAAAAAAGGCCTAATGATTAGGCTTTTTTATCGTAGTTATTTTTTTTCTCAAGCGTTAACTTTGTCGCTTCTATTAACACTTCTTCTTCCGTTAAGTCATCCTCTGTTAATCCGTGAGATTTTATAATCAATTTCATCTCTTCTTTATCTTTAATGCTCTCATTAATTAGCACCGAAATTATTGCGGCAACAGGTGGTGCAAATAGCATACCAATAATGCCAAACATTCCCCCACCTATAATGATTGATAGAATTATTAAAAGTGCACTAACATTTAATTGTTTTCCAAAAATAACTGGAGAAACAAAAGATGTTATTACAATAATTACAATTAATGCATATAAAATTGCAATAACAGCAGTATTTACACTAGCAAATATAATTGCTAAAATTGCAGTGGGAAAAATTCCTAAAACTGCACCTACATAAGGTATAAAGTTTAAAATAGCAATTAAACTGCTAATAACAAAAGCATAAGGCACGCCAATTATATAAAAACCGATGCCGACAAGCACAAAGATTATACTCGCCTCAATAACTTTGCCTAAAAAATAAGAATACAAAATTACATCACTTTTTTTAGTTGTTTTAACTATATTGTCTGCTCTATGAGATTTAAAGTTTGCATAGACAGCACGCTTTAAAAAGTTGCTAATTTTTTCTTTATCTTTTAACATTAAAAACGCTAATATGAAAGAAAGTGCAATATTTAAAATAATTATTGTAGTCGCAGAGGCAATTTCTATTGCTTCATTTAAAATTACCGGCAAGTAACTCTCTAAATTAGCAGCTAAACTATTTATTGCCTCTGTAATTTTTGTTTGAATATCAACATTATTTAAAACTTCAAACTGTCCAAAAAATTCAGTTAATTCAGTAGTAACTTTATTAACATATGTTGCGCTGTTATCTACTAGGTCAGTTGCTAAGTTTACAATTACTGGAATTACCGTCATTAAAATAAAAGTAATTAGCCCTAAAAGAACTATAAATATAAGTGAAAGGGACAACACTCTTCTATAAGTTTTTCCATTTTTCGTTTTTGAAAACAATTTGTGAAATACTTTTTCTTCAAGTAAAGCTAATAATTTTTTTAATAAATAAGCTATTAAAATGCCTAATAAAATTGGCATCAATGCACCGAGCAATCCTATAAAAATGCTTGCAATATATTCGCCTGCTAACTGATTTAATAAAAGTGCAGATAAAAGTGCAACAAAAAACCAAATTGCTAGGCTTTTTTGCTTTTTATGGTTTGGATTATAATTATTCATGTATTGCTCCAATATTTATTTATATTGTTATTTTACACATTAACGACTTTATTAGCAATAAAATTTAACTATTTATTGCCAATGTATTTGAAATTTTTGAATTATTAGTATATACTTTTATTAATTTTCAATTGGAGGAATTTATGAAAAAAATTGTAATATCAACAGATAGTTGTGTCGATGAATTTAAATCTATCTTAAAACAAATGCAAGTTGAATATATGCCGATGGTATATATTTTAGATAAAGAATATAGAGATAATTTTGATAGCCAAGAGGAATATGATGCCTTTTATGAAAATATGAAAAAAGGTGCACTTCCTACTACTTCTATGCTTAACGCATACGAGATGGAAGAATATTTTGAGCGCATTATAAAAGAAAAAGACTGCGATATAGTACACATCGCCTTATCATCTGGACTTAGTGGCACTTTTGATAACACAGCACTAGCTGCTAAAACAATTATGAAAAAATATCCTGATAACAAAATCTTTGTAGTAGATAGTTTAGCTGGAACACATGGTCAAAATTTACTTTTAGGAATAGCTGTAAAAAAGCGCGACAAAGGTAAAACCGCTGCAAACATTTTTGACGAATTACAAGAAGTTAGACACAGAATTCAACACTGGGTAGTTATTGATGATTTATTCCATTTAAGGCGTGGAGGAAGATTAAGTAGCACAAAGGCAATTTTAGGAACAATGTTAAAAACAAAGCCTATTTTAGCTATGAACAATATAGGCAAGTTAGAAATACGTAGCAAGGCCATTGGTACTAAAAAGGCAATTAAAGCTTTAGCTAATAAATTAATTGAAGCAAATATAGACAATACTGAAGATAATCTAATATATATTGCTCACTCTCACTGCATAGATAATGCATTAGTTTTAAAAAACTTAGTACAAAAGCAGTTTGACAAAGTAACAGTAAAAATTAAAAACTTAGGGCCAATTATAGGCTCGCACACAGGACCTGGCGCTCTTGTTATATTGTTTTTAGGTAAAGAAAAATTAAAAGAGAAAAAATAATAGTATTATATAAAAAAGATTCATTTTTTATCCTTAAGTTCAATTTGTCAAAGTAATTGTAAAAAAACACCTTGCGGTGTTTTTTTATTAACTAATTGATTTTATACTTAAATATTATACAAATAACTCGCTAAAATAAAATTTGTCCATTTCTTTATTCTACATTTGTAGCATTCTCAAGCTTTGCCTTTTGATCAGCCATTTCTAGTTGATTAATAAGTTCTTCCATATCACCATCTAAAATTAGTGGCAAACTATATAAGGTTAAGTTTATTCTATGGTCAGATAGTCTGCTTTGAGGATAATTATAAGTCCTTATACGCTCACTTCTATCGCCTGTTCCAACTTGTGATTTGCGGTTTTTAGAATACTCGGCATCTTTTTGTGTTTGGTAATAATCGGTAAGTTTTACATATAACATATGCATAGCTGTTGAACGGTTTTTTATTTGACTACGCTCATTTTGACAAGTCACCACAAGCCCTGTTGGAAGGTGCGTAATACGAACTGCTGAGTCTGTCGTGTTGACGTGTTGTCCACCTGCACCGCTTGAACGATAAGTATCAATACGCAAATCATTTGTGTCAATTTCAAAATCAAGTTCTTCAATCTCTGGCAAGACTGCAACGGTTATTGTTGATGTATGAACCCTGCCTTGACTCTCAGTTTCTGGAACGCGTTGTACTCTGTGAACGCCACTTTCAAATTTTAATCGTGCATAAACATTATTTCCCTTAACTGCAAAAGTTGCTTCTTTAACTCCACCAACTTCTGTTTCATTAATATCCATAACCTCTGTTTTCCAGTGCATACGCTCTGCGTACCTTAAATACATTCTCATAATAGCAGCGCCAAAAAGACTGGCCTCATCGCCACCCGCTCCTGCTCTAATTTCTATGATAACATTCTTGTCATCATTTTCATCTTTTGGCAAAAGTATAATCTTTAAATCTTCTTCCATTTGGGTTATTTGCTCTTTTGCTTTTTCTACTTCTTCACACAAGAACTCTTTCATATCGGCATCATTTTCTTCTTGTAAAAGTTCAAGACTGTCAGCTAAATCTTTAGAAGTTTTAGCATATTGATTATAAATATCTATAATTGGAGTTAAACTTTTAAACTCTTTAGATAATTTTACATATTCTTTGTGATCGTTAAGAATATTCGGGTCCATCAAAAGAGAGTTAACCTCATCATATCTATCCTTTATTTTTTGTAATTTAGTTATCATAATTTTATATCCTTATTTTTTTGTAGCGTATATTACGCGTTCAATATTATTATAATCTTTAATTATATTAATATCGGTAAAATTTTTACTTAACATTTTAACCACTTGTTCATATTGACCAAGTCCTAACTCTAAATATAACTTGCCATTCGTGTTAAGCTTTTGTGGAGCAAGTTTAATGATTTGTTTGTAAAAATTAAATCCTGTTATCCCTCCGTCAAGTGAAATAAATGGGTCATAATCTTTAACTTCTGTTTGAAGACCTTCAATTTCACAAGTTTTAATGTATGGCGGATTAGAAACAATTGCATCAAAGCTACCTTCTATTTTATCAAATAAATTTGATTTAACAAAACTAATTTGAACACTATGCTTTTTTGCATTATATTTAGCAACTCTTAGTGCCTTACAACTTATATCAGATGCAATAATATTATTATTTTTTAAATATTTTTTTAAAATAATTGCAATCGCACCACTGCCCGTACATAAATCTAAAATATTTTTTTGCTCACTATCTTTAAAATCTTCAATGACTTTTTCACATAAAAGCTCCGTTTCCTGCCTTGGTGTTAGTACATCGTTATTAACTTTAAAATCAAAACCATAAAAATTGCTAAGCTTAATAATTTTAGCAAGAGGTATACCCTTTATTCGTTTTTGTGATATTTTTTTAATGCGCCTAAATTGCCCGTTTGTAATTTCGTCAGTTATAAAAAGCTTTGCTCTATCTAATTTTAAAATATTGCAAAAAAGCCAGTCTACTTCTGACTTCTCTAAAATATTGTTAATTTTATAGCTTTGTTCAATATCTTTATAAGCTGTAAGCAAGTTAATCAAAATCATACTCCTTTAAAAAAACTAGTAATGCTACTAGTTTTTTGCTTTGATTAATAATTAACTAACTTTCTCTACCATAGCGTTTATTAAAGCGTTCAACTCTTCCACCTGTATCTATCATTTTTCTTACACCAGTATAAAAAGGATGGCATTCCTTGCAAATTTCAACTTTTATTTGACCATCAGCCTTAACCGCTTTTGTAGTAAAAACATTACCGCATGCGCAGATAACTTCAACTTCTTTATAGTCAGGATGTATTCCCTTTTTCATTATGTTCACCTCTATTTTTTGTAGCGTAAATATTATATTAGAAAAATATTATTTAGTCAAGGCTTTTTAATAAAACTTAATGCAAAAACTTTACTTTAAGTGCTTATATGCTAACTTTTCTATATCTCCAGCACCTAATATTAAAATTATCTCACCCTCAAAAACAGTTTTTAACAAATGCTTTTTAACTTTTTTAAAACTATTAAAATAAAATGCATTTTTACCTACTATTTTTAAATTATCATACAAATCTCGTGCTTTACCATTTTTTAATGATTTTTCTCTTGCTGCATAGGTTTTTGTTATAATTATTTTTGAGCAGTCATTAAAACTTTTTAAAAAATCAGCCATTAACGCTTTTGTTCTCGTGTATGTATGAGGTTGAAAAACAACAGTTATTGGCTTATTATAAATAGCTTTGCACGCGGTGATTGTTGAAGCTATTTCTGTTGGATGATGAGCATAATCATGAATTACTAGACTATTATTTAATGTTCCTGTTATTTCAAACCGTCTTTTAATACCTTCAAAACTTTTTAATCCTTCTTTAATTTTAATTAGTGGAATATCATAATAAATTGCAGTTGCAATGCAAGAAAGTGCATTATAAACATTATGTTTAATAGGTGATAATATTTCAAAAAACCCTAAATCTTTTTCTTTATTAAAAACTTTAAATATTGTGTGAAAATGCTCATTTAATGATATATCTTTTGCAACATAATCAGCGTTACCACTAAGACTAAAAGTTATATGCTTATTTTCATTTTTATTAATTAAGTCTACATATCGCCCCTCTACTACATTTATTTCTTTGCTGTTATTATAAAACTCGCCGAATGAGGAATAAATTTGATTTATGTCTTTAAAATAATCGGTATGGTCATTTTCTATATTTAAAATTACTCCCAAATGTTGATGCGTTTTTAAAAATGAATTTTTATATTCACAAGCTTCTGTAATAAAATAATCCTTTTTGCCTATCAAAAGATTTCCGTTTGTCGTTTTGCTCTCGCCTCCAATATGCACAGTTGGATTAAGATTAGCACAAATAAAAATGCTTGCAAGCATCCCGCAGGTCGTCGTTTTACCATGCGAGCCGGAAACTGCAATTATTTTTTTATATTGTCTAGCGACTATTCCTAAAAAATCAGCTCGCTCTAATACAGGAATATTTAATTTTTTAGCTTCTAATAGTTCAACATTGTTTTCTTTTATGGCGCTAGAAAAAACAACTAGTTGCGGTTTTTGTAAATTATTTTTTTTATGCCCAATAAAAACTTTTATTCCAAGGCTTTCAAGTTCGGCAGTAATATGAGAAACATTTGCATCGCTTCCTGTAACATTTTTACCCTCAGCTTGCATAAGTTTAGCTAGTGCACTAAGGCTAATACCCCCGATGCCGATAAAATGTATATTTGTCAAATTTTTTAATAAAATGTCATTTTTCATAAGAATATATATGAAAAATGTAGAAAAATAGTTTTATCAATAAATAAATTGAAAAATATATATTAAAATGATTTGTTTTTTTTACAAAAACTGTGTAAACTTAAAATAGCTAATAAGAAAAGCTAATCTAAATAAGGATGGTGATTTAGCTTGTTAAACATTACTGATATTCGTATTCGCCTAGTTAAAAAAGAAGATAGTAAATTGAAAGCTGTTGCATCTATGACAATTGATGGTTGTTTCGTTGTGCACGACATCAAAATTGTTGAGGGCAATAATGGCTGTTTCGTTCCTATGCCAAGTAGGAAAACACCAGAGGGAGAGTTTAAAGACATCGCTCATCCAATCGACACAGCAACAAGGCAACAAATTGACACCTCTATTTTAGCAGCATATGAAAAAGTGATTAGAGAAGAACAAGACCATGAAGGTCAAGCATAATTAAATTAAAAAATTAAGCACAAATTTTATTGTGCTTTTTTTCTATGCAAATATTTACAAAAAAATCAAGTTGATTAATCAACTTGATTTTTTGTTTT
>JAQVOQ010000019.1 GCA_028702545.1 Clostridia bacterium | reverse complement strand
TTTTAGCCCCTGCTTTAACAACTCGTTTAATTGGTGTAACTGGTTCTGGTGCTTTAATTTCCTCTTCTTCAGTTATTATTAAAATTTTAGCTTTGGTAAAAAATCCACCCTCTGCAAGTATTTTAATATCAACATCTTCTTGGTTAACTTTTAATTCGCTCAATCCTTTACTGATTGCATCTTGAACATTTTTTGCTGAAAATTCATATTGTCTCATTTTTTTCTTCTCCTTTATCTACTATAATTAGGTTTTGTATCTAACTGTTTTTTTGCTTCTTTATTATCTAAAATTTTGTTTGATATCATTGCAATAAACATAGTCATAAGTGAGTTTATTACGATATATAAAGCAAACGCTGCACTATAACTAATAGTAAACACGATCATTAATATTGGCAACAAGTAAAGCATAAGTCCTGTATTCATCTGTGGAGTTGCCGGGTCTTTTGTTTCGCCCACTTTTTTCTTGCCTTGCATAACTTTTTGAGAAATATAGGTAACGGCTCCCGCTAGAATTATTAAAATATATAAACCGTTCCAACCATTGTTTTCGCTTTGCAAAACACCCATAACCTCATTATATCTATCTTCGGTTGGTGCACTCTCTGTCGGCGTGTTTGATAATTTTAAATAACTTGAATAACTAGGGATAACTGAGGCACTAGTATCTGGCATCCAAATATTGTTTATCCACAAAAAACCCTCTTTTACATTTTCATATTCACTTAAAACTGCCGTCTGTCCTGCTTGAGTTGCAAGTAAAATATCTGAGTTAATGTCAAAGTCAGCATCATAAGCTGTTTGATAAGTTGTTTCAAGTTGAGTATATTGATTTGCCAACTTGAACTCACTAATATTTCTCATTGCACCAAAAAGCGTAATAAAAATTACTAGTGTTAAAACAAGGTTAATCAGCATACCGAAGCAACTGCCTATAATGTTATAGTTTTCCTTTTTATATAATTCCATTGTTTTTTGATTTAATATTTCTTTTTTATCTTTATATTTAGCATTAAGTTTGTCTAATTGTGGTTTTAATTTTGCTTGTTTTTCGGTATTGTCTCTTGTCGTTTTTCTTTGCATAAAATCAAGTGGGCTTAAAATTATTTTTAATACAATACTAAATATAATAATTGCTAGTCCATAATTTGTTACAAAATCTACAACATAGCCAATTAAATTTTGCCAAAAACCACTTGGCATATCAGCGAGTAATAAGTTTATAAAATCCATTTTGCGTCTCCTTTAATATTGTCGGGAACAGGGCTAAATCCGCCTTTCCCTCTTGAATTGCAACTTGCAACCCTTTTAATCGTTAAAAAACTCCCCTTTACTACACCAAACTTTTTAATAGCTTCCAAACCGTAAGTACTACAACTTGGAGTATAAATACAAGATTTTGGGAGAAGTGGGGAGATGAAAATCTTATAGAAGTAAATTAAACCTAACAGTAAAATTTTTACAGGATATAGTATTATTTTAACTATTTTTTCAATCATTATTTTCCTTTTTTAATAATCCGCTTTTTTCCAAACTATAATTAAAAGATTCTTTAATTTGCTCAAAGTTTGCAAGTTCAATTCCAACTCTTGCTACAAAAATATAATTATATTTTGGATTGATTTGATTTTGAAGCGCTCTTAGTGCTTCGCGCATCCTTCTTTTAACTTTGTTTCTAACAACAGCATTTCCTATTTTTTTACTAACCGAAAAACCAACTTTAAAAGTCGGTAATTTTGTAGGCGAGTAGTTTAAAACAAACAGTTTTGTAGAAAAAGCTTTGCCTTGTTTAAAAATATAATTAAATTCTTTTCTTTTAGTTAAGCGATGCTTTTTTTCTAACATATAAAACCTCTTTTTAAGGCGATATTAAACTGTTAAACTAGCTCTGCCTTTTCTTCTGCGTCTAGAAAGTACTTTTCTTCCGCTAGCCTTTGCCATTCTTTTCCTAAATCCGTGAACTTTAATTCTTTTGCTTTTGTTTGGTTGATAAGTTCTTTTTTGTTTCATGTTGGGCTCCTTTATTTGACTTTTATAAATTAAGCTCACAAAGAGCCTATTTTAAACTTACAGTACGACTTATTATAAAGAAAAAGTTTAAAAAAGTCAACTTAAAAATAAATTAAATTAATAGCTAAATTTTAGAGTTTTTTAACGGTTACCACAAAAAAACAACTATTGCTAATTGTTTTTATAACTTTTTTATTTTTATAAATTATAAAATTAATAAAGTTGTTTTAATGGCAATATTAAAAACAAATAATCCTCGCCTTCATTTGGTCTAACAACGCATGGATTAATACTTGTTGTAAAACAAAGTTTTAAAAAGTCGTCCTCTGTTACCCTTAAGCATTCTTTAAAAAATCTTGCATCAAAACTTATCGTTAGATCTTCTCCTGATAGAGCTATTGTTAAGTTTTCATCAACATTGCCAATTTCGCTTCTTGCTTGCAAATTTAGCACATTATCTTTAATGTTAAATTTAACAGAGTTATCACTGCTTACCCTTGCTAAAATACTCGCTCTATCTAGTGCGTCTTCTAGTTGCAATCTGTTAACAGTAACTACTGATGTAAAATTAGTAGGTATTATTTGTTTGTAATTAATAAAATCGCCATCAAGTAGTCTTGTTATAATTTTTGTGCTATTTTGCTCAACCATTAAATAGTTTTTTTGCATATAAACTCTAATAGTTTCATTAGAGTCGTCTAAAAGTTTACTCATTTCATTCAAGCTTCTGCCCGGTATAATCAAACTTACTTTGGCTGTTGATTTTTTTATAGGCTTAACAGCTAGCGCTAACCTGTAACCGTCTAATGCTACGCTCGTAACTTTATTTTCTCCAACTTCAAACAAGCAACCTTTTAGTACTGGTCTTGTGTCTTCTAAACTTACACTAAATATAGTTTTTTGAATAAGGTCTTTTAGCTCGGCTTGCTCTATTTCAAAATATTCTTCACTTTCAATTTTTTGAACATTAGGAAATTCTAAAACATTTAAGCATTGAATAAATACTTCGCTGTCTGTGTATTTAATTTTTAGTTGATTTTTTTCGTTTAATGTAAGCTCTATTTGCTCGCCTGTTAATTTCCTTACATACTCACTAAAAAATTTGCCCGGGATAACCGTTTCTCCTTCAATTTTAACATCGGCAACAATGCGTTTTTCAATAGCAAGCTCACCATCTGTAGCAACTAATATTAATGTATTATCTTCTGCTGTTAGTTTTATTCCTTCTAAAATTGGATTAGTAGTTTTGCTACTAGCTGCTTTTATTACTTTTAAAATAGCTTCCGATAAATCTAATCCTTGACAAAAAACTTTCATATTTTTTTCCTTCCTTTGTTTTGTTTTTAACTTTATTTAAATAATAATAATAATAATAAGGGCTGTACAATTGTTTATAACTTTTTTAAAATACCATATAAGTAAGGTATAATGCAAAATATTTAAACAAACACACAATATATTGTTTTACAAAATGTGTACAAGTTCGTGCATAAAAACTTTAAACTATCAACATTTGCACAATTGCTACTTTTTTAGCACCATATTTTTAATATCTTCAACGGCAATTTTTAAACGATTATCTGTTTTTATTTTGTCCGAAATCTTATCTCGCGAGTGAATTATTGTGGTGTGATCTCTTCCGTTAAAAATTTTTCCTATTGATGTTAGTGGCAAATCTAATAATTCGGTAATAATATAAACAGCAACTTGTCTTGGTTCAACAATTTCTTTCTTTTTACTTTTTCCTATTATATCATCTTCGGTCACATTAAAGTATCTACAAACCTTTTCTAAAATATTTTCAGGGTTAACGGCTTTAGCTTCACTTTCAAACACTTCTTTTAAAGCTTCTTTTGCATCGTTTAAACTTGCGTTTTGTTTGCCCATCAAGTTGGCGTAAAAATAAGTTTTTTGCAAAGCGCCTTCCATCTCACGAATATTGGTGTTTAATTTTTCCGCCAAATAAGTTATAACATCATCGTCTACTGAGTAACGCTCTTCTTGAGCCTTCTTTTTAAGTATTGCCATTCTAGTTTCAAAATCCGGCTTTTGAATATCTTGTGTTAGACCCATAGCAAACCTAGACCTTAATCTGTCGCTCAATGTTGCGATATTTCTTGGATGCCTATCGCTTGCTATAATAACTTGTTTGTTATTTTGATATAAATCGTTAAAAGTGTGAAAAAATTGCTCTTGAGTTTCAATTTTTGATGCGATAAATTGAATATCATCTATCATTAAAACATCTAAATTTCTATATTTTTCTCTAAAACTTAGCAAACTTTTTTCTTTTTTATTACTTCCTAAAGTATCTATATAATCGTTTGTAAACTGTTCGCAAGTTACATATAAAACTTTTAAATCAGGTTTTGTTAAACTTAAATGATTGCCAATAGCGTGCAAAAGATGAGTTTTTCCAAGACCAACTCCGCCGTAAATAAATAGCGGATTATATTTATTGTTTGGATTTTCAGCAACGGACCTGCTAGCCGCATAAACAAATTGATTAGAGTTTCCTACAACAAAACTATCAAAAGTATATTTTTTATTAAAATTGCAAAGAGGACTATATTCTTTTTCTTGTCTTTCTTCTAAAATCGCAACATCTTTTAGATGGTCATCTTTTTCTTGCGGACTTAAAATATTAAAACTATCAATATTTTTATAAACTTCTTTAACAGCGAGCCTAATCGGAGTAGAATGATTTTTAAGGCATTGATTTTTAGCTGTTTCAGAACTTGCGACTAAAACTATTTCATTATTTTTAATTTCAACTGGTTCAAGTGTCTTTATCCATAGGTCAAAACTAACAGCTGTAACCTCTTTTTCTAAAATATTTAAAACACTAGCCCATAATTCTTTTTCGTATTGCATAACAACCTTGCCTTTTGTTTTTTCTAAACAGTAATTTTATTTTACTAACAAATAGCAAATTTGTCAATTAATGTGCACAAAAATAAAAAGTAATAAAGTCCAAAATGATAAAAATATTTAGGCGATAGTTTGCAAAACTCTCAAAATTTTGTTATACTAAAATAGTAAAAAACTAAAGGAAAACCTTGCTTGAGAATAAAAAAAATCAAACTAATTAATTTTAGAAATTATAAAAATCAAACAATAGACTTAAATGACGGTTTAAATGTGTTAGTTGGCGAAAACGCACAAGGCAAAACAAATCTAATAGAAGCTATTTATTTTTCATGCATAGGAAAAAGTCCGAGAACAAAAAAAGAAAATGAATTAATAAATTGGCAAGCAGAGAACGCCAAAATAGAAATTGAACTAGAAAAAAAGGAAGGTAGCAAATTAATAGAAGTTTTTTTAAATAAAAAAGGCAAAAAAAACATTAAGATAAACGGAATTAACATTTTAAGAATTGGCGAATTAATAGGCACTCTAAATTGTGTATTTTTTGCACCTGACGAGTTAAAACTTGTTAAAGACAGCCCGCAAGATAGGCGCAGATTTATGGATATTGACCTAAGTCAGTTAAGCAAAAATTATTTTTACTTAATAAATACTTACAATAAAATTTTAGCAGAAAGAAATAAATTATTAAAAGACACCAAGTCTTTTGATACGCTAAAACAAACAATTTATATTTGGGACAAGCAACTAGCAGATGTCGGCAGTAAAATCATTATAAGGCGAATCCGTTTTTTAAACGCGTTAAAGGTTTATGCAAATAAAACCCATCAAGAGCTAACCAGCAACAAGGAAAATCTAGAACTTTTTTATGAAGGCATAGTTGAAAAAACAACAGAAGAAATTAAACAAAAACTGCTAAAAGAATATGAGATTAACCTAGAAAAAGATTTTAGATTAGGTTTTACTAATATCGGGCCACATAGAGATGATATTAGTATTTTAACAAACGGAATTGATGTAAAAAGTTTTGGGTCGCAAGGTCAACAAAGGACAGTTGCATTAAGTTTGAAGTTGGCCGAACTAGAAATCTTTGCCTCAGAAAGAGGAGAATATCCAATTTTACTTTTAGATGATGTTTTAAGCGAACTAGATGATGAGCGAAAAAACAAATTGTTAAATAAAACAAAAACTGTACAAACACTAATAACAACGACAAATTTTAATTATAAACAAAAAGCAAACATATTAAAGGTAAAAGAAGGCACTATTACAAGCCAAAAGGAGTAATTTATGCAGTTTGAAATTTTAAATATGCACAAAAAGTATAAGCAAGAATATGCTTTGATTGACGACCAAATATACTCAATAAAACAAGCACAAAAACTTTTTGGTGAAAGGCTTGATGAGATTTTATCAAACAATAGTTTTGTCAAACAAAACGAGTTAAAAAAAGTTTTTAAATATCCTAAAAACAAAAAAATGCTAGTACAAATAGAAATAGCCAAAAACGATTTATTTGAAAAACTAGAAATATCAAAAACTACAAATGTTTATGAAAATTATAAAATTGCAAATAAACTTATTGTTTATTTTATTAAAAAGCTTAATGTTGATATGAGTATTATTGAGGACAGGCTGTTTGACTTTAAAAATTTTAGTGAGAATGTACAAAAAGTAAAAGAGCAACTGACAAAAGTTTATGAAAATAAAACATATGATAAAGATAAAGAATACAGAAAAAATAAAAGTTTATTTAAAAAAGTAGAAAAAGAGACTAACGCGCAAAACATTAAAATGTTATTTAATGCTTTGGTTAGAGGTAAAACGTCAAATGCAGAGGACGCGCACACATTTTTTTATTTATTAAAAGAGCTAAATATTGACGCCTACAAAGCTTCTATAATAAATAAATTAGATGGCACAAACAAAATACTCGTTTTAGTGCCTGTTAAATTTAAAAAAGACCAAAAGGCAAAATATTATTTTTATGACATAACAGAATTTAGACAGAAATTAAAACATTTTGATGTTAAAAAAGATAAAGAAAACAAGTTTACAATTAGTGTTTTTGGTAAAATGGATATGTTATCAGCATATAAAAACCATTTTATAACTAGTTTTGAAAACGAGAAAAAAGCACATTTTGAAAACGAGGTGGAGTTTGCTAAAATTTTAAGACAAATAGCAAAAGACAGCTTACAAATAAATTATATGGTAAACTAAGGAGATAATTATTTATGAAAAAAGAGGAGCGTTTTGACCTGTATGATAAAGCGACAAAAAAATGGGGAATGCAGGCTCAAATAGACCAAGCAATAGAAGAGATGGCGGAGTTAATCGTTGCGCTTAATAAATATAAAAGAGCAAAGTATTGTAACGAGACAATGGACGAAGAAAAAATGTTTGCAAATTTATTCACTGAACTTGCCGATGTTAATATTTGTTTAGAGCAAATGGTAAGTTTTTTTGGAGAAGAGCAAGTAGAAAAAGCAAAAGAATTTCAACTTAATAGGTTTAAAAATCAAATAGAAAAATTTTAAATTTTAGTGACAATTTAAGAGCTATAAACACTTAAACTTACTTACAAAAAGAGTAGGTATGCACAAAAGACTTTTTATAACAAAAACAACAACAAAAGATAATTTATTTTAAAAAGTAATAAAATTATATAAAACTTAAAAATTGGCGTTTAAAGCTAGTTTTTTTGTTTTAAGTTAAAAATCTCTTACTCCACCTAACAAAACAATTAAAAACGTCACTAATGGCAAAATAACGGCTTTAAATTAAAAAATTTAGCGTAAATACTTTTAAAAATATCCTTATTGTGCTATAATTTAAGTAAGAATTAAATGCGAATTAGAAATGCTTTTTTAAGGTCGCTTAGTTTAATTATTTGCGGGAGAAAATTTAAAATGCAAGAAGATAATATAATAGTTAAATCAACCCATTATAACGAGGAAGATATTAAGGTTTTAGAGGGTCTTGACCCCGTTAGAAAAAGACCAGGTATGTATATAGGCTCTACCGATGAAAGAGGACTGCATCACTTAATTACAGAAGTTGTAGATAACAGCATAGACGAAGCGCTAGCTGGTTTTTGTGACACTATTGAAGTTATTTTAAACAAAGATAAAAGTTGTACTGTTATTGATAACGGTAGAGGTATTCCAACAGGTATGCATAAAAGCGAGCACAAATCAGCCGTTGAGGTTGTTTTAACAAAACTTCATGCAGGAGGCAAATTCGGCGGAGAAGGCTATAAAATTAGCGGCGGTTTGCACGGTGTTGGTTTGTCCGTTGTTAATGCTCTATCAAAAGTTCTTGAAGTAACGATTTTTCAAAACGGAAATATTTATTCACAAACTTATAATTATGGCGTTCCAAAAGAAGATTTAAAAATTGTTGGAAAAACGGAAAAAACAGGAACAATAGTCACTTTTTTTCCAGATGATAGCATTTTTGAGACGGTGGATTTTAATTACGATACAACAAAAGCAAGGTTTAGAGAGATTGCGTTTTTAAACAGGAGCATTAGAATAATAATTGAAGACTTAAGGCCAGAAAAGCCTAAAAAAGATGACTTTAAGTTTGATGGCGGAATTGTTGAGTTTGTTGACTTTTTAAACAAAGGCAAGGAAAAACTTTTTGATCAAACTATTTATATAAACAAACAAAACAAAACAAATCAAGTAGAAATTGCTATTCAATATAACGACAGTTATAACGAAAATATTCAAGCTTACGCTAACAATATTAACACGACAGAGGGTGGAACTCACTTAGTTGGCTTTAAAAACGCACTTACAAGAATTATAAATAACTATGGCGAAAAAGAAGGCGTACTAAAAAGCGATGAAAAATTATCAGGCGATGATGTAAGAGAAGGAATAACAGCCGTTGTAAGCGTTAAACTTATGGACCCGCAATTTGAAGGGCAAACAAAAACAAAGTTAGGCAACTCCGAGATGAGAATTATTGTAGATAAAGCCATGGCGGAAGATTTTGGAGCATTTTTGGAGGAAAATCCAAAAGAAGCAAAAAATCTAATATTAAAATGCGTTGGTGCTCAAAGAGCAAGAGCGGCAGCGAGAAAAGCAAGAGATTTAACAAGGCGTAAGGGCGCACTAGAAAATACTACCTTACCGGGAAAACTTGCTGATTGTTCCGAAAAAGACCCAAAATTATGTGAGATTTATGTTGTAGAGGGAGATAGTGCTGGAGGAACAGCAAAACAAGGAAGAGATAGGCGTTTTCAAGCGATTTTGCCACTTAGAGGCAAAATATTAAATGTAGAAAAAGCGAGATTAGGTAAAATTTTATCAAACAACGAAATTAAAGCTATGATTACGGCTTTTGGCGCAGGCATTCAAGATGAATTTGATGAATCAAAACTTCGCTATGACAAAATTATATGTATGACCGATGCCGATGTTGATGGTAGTCATATTCGTATTTTAATGTTAACATTCTTTTTTAGATTTATGCGACCATTAATTGAAAAAGGGCATGTTTATATTGCACAACCACCACTTTACAAAGTGTCTAAAAATAAAAAGACAGATTATTTTTATTCCGATGAAGAGTTAAATGTTTTCTTAGAAGAATTTGGCAAAAAGGGAACAACTATTCAGCGTTATAAAGGTCTTGGCGAAATGAACGCCGAGCAGTTGTGGGAAACTACTATGAACCCAGAAAAAAGAACACTAGTGCAAATTGCTATGAATGATGCGATTGAAGCAGACGAAATATTCTCAACATTAATGGGAGAAAGTCCAGAATTGAGGCGCGCATTTATAAATGAAAATTCAAACCTAATAAAAGAGCTAGATGTTTAGGAGAAGATAATGAAAAAACAAGATTATAGTGTTGAATTTGGAAAAATTGTTGATAACACCAAAATTATAAGAACAGAAGTTAAAGAAGAAATGAGCAAATCGTTTATAGCTTATGCTATGGCGGTTAATGTTTCGCGCGCTATTCCAGATGTTAGAGACGGGCTAAAACCCGTTCATAGAAGAATTTTATATACGATGGGCGAAATGGGCGTTTTTAATGACAAACCATATAGAAAATGTGCTCGTATTGTCGGCGATGTTATGGGTAAATATCATCCACACGGTGATGCAGCAATTTATGACGCTCTCGTAAGACTAGCTCAAGACTTTTCAATTAATACTCCCCTTGTTGATGGTCACGGAAACTTTGGTTCAGTGGATGGCGATAAAGCTGCGGCAAGCCGTTATACTGAAGCTAGACTTAGCAAAATTAGTGGAGAATTACTTAAAGATATTAACAAAAATACGGTAGATTTTTATCCAAACTATGATGAAACAGAAGAGCAACCGAGGGTATTACCGGCAAATTTTCCTAATTTACTTGTAAACGGCTCTGATGGTATCGCCGTTGGTATGGCAACAAACATCCCTCCTCACAATCTAGTAGAAGTTTGTGATGGTGTTATTGCTCTTATTGACAATCCCGAGATTGAAGTTGACGAATTAATAAACATTATTCCAGCACCAGATTATCCAACAAAGGCTTTAATTATGGGCACAAGTGCAATTACTCACGCCTATAAAACAGGTAGAGGTGGAGTTATTATTCGTGCAAAGTGCGAGATTGAAGAGCTTGGCGAAAATGGAAAAAGCCGAATAATTGTAACAGAACTTCCTTACCAAGTTAATAAATCTAAACTAATTATAAGCATTGCTGATTTAGTAAAAGATAAAAAAATAGACGGAATAGCCGACCTAAAAGACGAGTCTGATAGAGATGGCTTAAGAATGGTTATAGATGTTAAAAAAGATTTTAATGCACAAGTGATATTAAACTATTTATATAAACATACCCAACTTCAAATATCAAACGGGATTATATTTTTAGCATTAGTTAAAGACCACCCAGAAGTATTAAATTTAAAAGAAATGCTTTTCTATTATTTAGAACATCAAAAAGAAGTTGTTACAAGAAAAACTGCTTACGACCTAGAAAAAGCACGCGACAAAGAACATATTTTGGATGGTTTGGTTTTGGCACTTAATAATGTTGACGCGGTTATTAAAACCATTAAAGAAAGTATAGATAAACAAGTTGCTACCGACAATTTGGTTAATAAATTTAATTTTACAATCATTCAAGCAAATGCAATATTAGAGATGAGATTGCAACGCTTAACAGGACTAGAAATTGAAAAAATAAGAGAAGAATTAGCAAGTCTAAAAGAGCAAATTGCTGACCTTATAGATATTTTAGATAAGCCTCAAAGAGTGTTAAATATCATTAAAGAGCAATTGCAAACAATAAAAGAAACCTATGGCGTGCCTCGCAAAACTCAAATTAGCATAGATTATTCTGATATCAATATTGCCGATTTAATTGAAAAGCACGATGTTGTTATTAGTTTAACTCACGGCGGTTATGTAAAAAGACAACCTCTAAACGAGTATAGAAGTCAAAGAAGAGGTGGAAGAGGAATTACAGCACATAAATCAAAAGAAGAAGATTATGTTGAAATTATGTTTGTAACTCACTCTCATGATGACCTATTGTTCTTTACAAATAGTGGTAGAGTTTATCGTATAAAAGCGTACGAAGTGCCAGAGGCATCAAGGCAAGCCAAAGGTAGAGCTATAGTTAACTTATTACAACTATCGGACAATGAAAGGGTTACAGCAATTATTCCACTTAAAGATGATGCCGAGGGTAGTCTAATTATGGCAACCAAAAAAGGACTAATTAAAAAGACTGATTTAAAACAATTTGAAAGTATTAGAGTTGTTGGTAAAATTGCAATCAAACTAGTAGAAGATGATGAGTTAAACAGCGTTCAATTAGCAATGGGAAACTCTGAAGTATTAGTTGCAAGCAACGAAGGCAAATGTATTAGGTTTAAAGAAACCGATGTTCGCTCAATGGGTAGAGATACACAAGGCGTTAAATGCATTAATCTAGCAGATGACGATTATGTTGTAGATATGATTGTTCTAAAAGAAGATTATAAAATTTTAACAATATCTGAGCAAGGTTATGGCAAGCGTTCAAACATTGAAGATTATCGTTTACAAACAAGAGCGGGCAAAGGTATTAAAGCTGGCGTGTTTGACGAAAAAACAGGTAGATTAGTCAACCTAAAACAAGTAAGTTCTGATGAGGATATCATGCTTATTACTCAAGACGGTATAATTATTAGAACAGCAGCCGATAGCATTAGCATTATAGGTAGAAATACTAAAGGTGTTAAGGTTATGAGGCTAGATGAGGGCGATAAAGTAGTTAGTGTTGCAACTAGCGAAAAGGAATCTGAGTCAGAAGAATTGACCGAGGGAGAAGAAGTTAAAATTGCAACAAATCAAAATTATACAATTAGTAAAGATAGTTTTGAAGAGGATATGACTGAGGAAAATTTTGACGATAACGACGAAGAATAAATTTTAAAAAAACAGAGCAGTTTATGCTCTGTTTTTTAAAAACAAGATTATATTTTTTAGAGTATTATTATGCTATAAAGTTGACTCCTCTTCTTTAGGAGAAATATTGAACTCTTTTTTAACTTGATTTATTCTTATGTTATATAAGTTGCTTACCCAAGAAACAACAGAATTTGGCAAAATTTTGTGTTTTGTGCTAACTTCTTTTAAAACTTCGTTTATATCTAAGGTACAAAGCGTGTTTAAAGTTTTGTCAAAAACTTCAGGGTAATTGTGAGCAATAAGTGTTAAATTGTTTACCGATTTAGATTCTTTAGAAGTGTATGTAAAACGCAAACTTTCATTGTAACCATTTAAAAAATGCTCATTAAATTTATTAGGTGTATTTTTATCTGTAAAGGCACTATAATTATTTTTTAAATTAGATTTAATTAGATAATTATTTGATAAATTTAAGCATAAACACGCAACATTATCAAAAACAGGAGCAACAAGGTACTCGTTATTTTTATGCAACAAAGAAAAATTTCTATCGTTTCTATCTTCATTCATAAGGATGATGTCTAAAATTAAAGTCTTAACAAAATGATTTAAAAATTCTACTTGTTGTTTAGTTGTAATTTCATTCTTTTCAACCATTTTATCAAAAACATATTCTATTTGCTCAAGAGAAAAATCGTTGTAATAATGCAAAGTTTCAGCATTAAAAGTTGTTTCAATCAATTGACTTACGGCAATTTCTTCATATTTATTTTGTTTAAAATCTTCTGATATTGTGCCGACCGTGTCTCCCCATTCTGCGAAAGTCGTTTTTGCAGCAGGTAAATCAATTTTCTTTGCAATAGATTGATAAATCATCTCTGCAAAATGATCATAATTATTATATATATTCGGTTTCCAATAAAACTTCGCATCTTTAAACTTTAAAATACCAACGCTTCTTTTTTTAGTTGGTAAAAACACAAAACTATCTTTTGGTAGTTTTTCTAATTGAATATAACCATTTTTAGATACTGTTTTTTTCAGCAAATCAATATTCATTTTATTAAACCTCTAAATCATTATTTAATTTATTTTAATATAATAATTTATACTTGTATAATAGCAGTTTATTGCTCAACAGTCAATATTAAATAAAATAAAAAAACAGAGCAAATTTTGCTTTGTTTTTTATGTATTTATTAAAAATTTTATAAGTAATCAATCTTTTTTCAATTCTAACCAGAATTTATTTTTACTTAAATTTAGTTTACTCACTTTAATAAGTTTTTCAAAGTCGCTGTCTGTTTTTAAAATGCCTATTTGTGCTAAAACGAACTCATCTACTTTTGTAGGCAAAAAATGTTTAAAAGCAAGGGGCAATTCTTTTGTTATTATTTCTTTTTTGTTAGTTTCAAAAATAGCGACATTAACGCCCGCTTTAATAAGCATCTTTGTGCTTTCCTCATCTAGTTTAAAAGTATAACAATTGTTATCATAAGTTAATTCGCCCAAATGAAAAGCATTAAAATGTAGGCTTAGTATTTGCATAAAAAACTCCTTAAAAAATCTTTTCTTATTATATTAAAAAGTTGATATAAAGTCAACAAATAAAAAACCAACTTTTTAAAGTTGGTTATAGTAATTTAAAATTTATTTTAAATAGATAAAAATTAATTTTTTAAACATTAAATCTAAACAGCATAACATCGCCATCTTTAACTTCGTAAGCCTTGCCTTCAATCCTTACTTTGCCCGCTTCTTTGGCTTTTACAAAGTTGCCGGCTTTTATTAATTCGTCATAGCTCACTACTTCTGCTTTAATAAAACCTTTTTCAAAATCCGTGTGAATTTTCCCAGCAGCACCTGGCGCTAATGTGCCTTTAGTTATAGTCCACGCCTTAACTTCTTGTTCGCCTGCTGTTAAATAACTAATTAAACCAAGTAGTGCATAGCTAGCTTTAATAAGGCTTGATAAACCACTATTTTTTAAACCCAATTCTTCTTTAAACATCTCGGCATCATCATCTTCTAAACTCGCCAACTCTTCTTCAATTCTTGCGCTTAAAACAATTGTTTGTGACTGTTCTTTATCCGCATACTCTTGCACGGCTTTAACAAACTTGTTTTTTGAATAATCGCTAATTTCTTCTTCTGCTATATTGCAGGCATAAATTACAGGTTTACTCGTAATTAAAAAGAAAGTTTTTAATAGTTGCTTTTCTTCATTTTCTAAAACAAGTGACCTTACAGGTTTTTCAGCTTCAAGTGTTTTTTTAATTTTAACAAGTAAGTCGCGTTCACGAATAGCATCTTTGTCGCCTGCTTTTGCTTGTTTTTCTACTTTTACAATGCGCTTATCAACGCTTTCAAGGTCGGATAAAATAAGTTCTAAGTTAATAGTTTCAATATCGCGAATTGCGTTTATGCTACCTTCAACATGAATAATGCTTTCATCTTCAAAGCATCTTACAACATGCACGAGCGCATCCACTTCTCTAATATGGCTTAAAAATTTGTTGCCTAAGCCCTCTCCATTACTCGCACCTTTTACAAGCCCTGCAATATCAACAAAATCAATAACTGCCGGCACTTTTTTACGGCTCGTATACATTTTTTCTAATTTGTCTAACCTATTATCAGGTATAGCAACTGTTCCTATATTTGGTTCTATTGTGCAAAAAGGATAGTTGGCGCTTTCCGCCCCAGCCTTTGTTATTGCATTAAAGAGTGTGCTTTTGCCTACATTAGGTAGACCTACAACGCCTAATTTCATTTTTAATATCCTTTTTTATTTTTTTAGCGTTTTTAGTATATAATAATTTTAACAAAATGGCAACTAGTCAAAACGAATATAGTTGACTAGTTACTAATATAAATATTTAAAAAATTTTGCGAGGTATAGTGTGAGCATAATTATTGCAATAATATTAGGAATAATTCAAGGACTAACCGAATTTTTGCCCGTTAGTTCTAGTGGACACTTGCTTTTAGCCGAGCGAATTTTTAATGTGGCGGATACACCAATTTTATTTAGCATAATTTTGCATATTGGTACGCTTGTTGCCGTTTTGTTTGTATTTAAAAATTCCGTGATAGAGCGTATTAAACATCCATTTAGCAAAAAAGGAAGGATGCTTATTTTTGCGACGATAAT
>JAQVOQ010000018.1 GCA_028702545.1 Clostridia bacterium | reverse complement strand
CCATAAGAATGCCCATCACCACCTCTGTATTCAAAGCCCTGACAATTATTTATTAACTGCTTCTTCTACATATTCGGTAGTTGAAAATCTTTTTTCTAAAACTTGACCTGTTTCAATATTTTTTATTTTAGTCCTAATAAAAGCTGCGCCACGTGATTGAGTGTGATGTTGCCAATCAGTTAATGTATAAATTTTGCCCTCCAAAATAATATTTGAGCCTATTTTTAATTCTCCGCACATCATAATAATTATTACCTTCTTAATTAATTTTTAACTGCCTTATTATAACATATTAAACAAAAAAAACAAGTGTTTGCCACCACTTGATTTTTTGTTGTTTTAAATTAATTGTAATATTTTTAAAGTTTTATTATTTACAACAATTTAATATAAGCTTCAATAATTAGCTTATTTACTATACTATAAAATAATACACCGACTACGGCAATTTTCGTTATCAAGTTTAAAATTATATAAACGCTTTCATTAAAGGTTGGATTTTTCCATTTGCCCACCCTTTTATGCTGCAAAAATATTTGAACTATTTTAAGTAACATAAAGAAAAAGTAAACAGCCACTATAATATAGTTCATTGATTTTAAAAATGGAGAAGGTAGTAGTGGAATAATTGTCGCTTCTGCTGCTTCTATCGTTCTTAAAACCGAAAATACTATAACAGCGGCGCTCGCTAAAAATGTTAACACTATTCCAATAAAAGGTGCCCAGATTGGCTTGTCTGAATTTGCATTTGATTGTTCCATACCCATAGCAGATAAATTAAATATAATGCTCAAAGTAAATAACAAAACTATTATTCCAAAATCGTTTACGCCTACTAAAATAGGAAGTAGTGCAATTATTACACTAGAAAATATGCCATCAATCCACTTTAATTTATTAACACCTTTTTGTAAATGATTATTATAGTCTGGATTAATTTTTTTTGTTATTACTGAAAAATGAATAATTGCACTAATAAGCAGCAATGCTCCTAAAATTAACATAACAGGCAAATTTTCAATAAACATAATTGTTTTGTTTTGTAACTGATATACAAGTGGATAATTTGTTACTTTAACTCTTTCAAGATAGTTAATAAAAATCTCAGGCTTATAGTTTTTTACCGTTTCTATTGTAAGACTTCCTACAAAAACAAAAGCACCTGATAAAAAGTAAATTATTGCGGCTACTAAATTTTTGCGTTTTACTTTTTCAAAATCATCTGGTTTTAAACCATATCTCATATTAGCCCTCCTAAGTTATTATTATTTTACTTGTTTAGCGCCAATTTTGCAAATAAATTTGTAATAATATATATAAATATAGCATTTAGTATACATTAGCAAATATAATATATTTAAAAAACGCTTAAATTTTTAAACGTTTTTAAATTAATTAACTTTATTTTTTTGAAGAATCGTCATCATTTTTCTTTTTTTCTTTCTTAACAATTTTTGTCTCAACTTCAGTTACTATCAACCCTTCTTTTTTTAAAGCATTGATAGTTTTTATTTTAATATCATTAATTTTGTCTTGTTGTAACTTAATAGATTTTTTAACTTCATCATCTTCTTTTTCTTTTCTCTTTTTTAGTCTTTCATCTATTTGTTTAATGATTTCATCATAAGACTCTCCCGCCATTACAAGATCAACTTCATCTTTATAAATAGTTTCCTTTTCAAGTAAAACTTTTGTCAAGATTTCTAGTTTTTCAAGGTTGGCTTCAATAGCTTCTTTTGCCCTCTTGTAATTATTATCTAAAATAATTTTCATCTCAGAATCTATTTTGCTAGCTGTTGCTTCTGAATAACTTTGTTGTTTTGAATAATCTCTTCCTATAAACACTTCACTTGATTCGCCTAAGTTTACAAAACCTAAATTACTCATACCAAACTCTGTTACCATTTTTTTGGCAAGTTTTGTCGCTTGTTGAATATCGTTAGAAGCGCCTGTTGAAACATCTTTAAAGATAATTTCTTCTGCAATTCTACCGCCCATAAAGGCTGCAATATTATCGTTTAGTTTGTTAAAAGTATAATAAGCATCATCGTTGCTTGGCCTTGTCATAGTGTAACCACCTGCCATACCTCTAGGTATAATTGACACTTCTTGTACTTCGTCACAATGCTCTAAAATTTTTTGAACTATTGCGTGACCTGCTTCATGGTATGCTGTAATTTTTTTATCTCTTTCTGTAACCATTCGGCTTTTCTTTTGAGGACCCATAATAACTTTATTTATACCCTCAGATATATCGTTTGAATTAATATGTGAGCGATTTGCTCTTGCTGCAAAAATTGCCGCTTCATTTAATAAATTTTCTAAGTCAGCACCGCTAAATCCACTAGTTAATCTTGCAACATTTTGAAAATCAACTTCTGAACTTATAGGTTTATTTCTTGCATGTACTTCTAATATTTTTTCTCTGCCTACAACATCTGGAATATGAACGACTATTTGCCTATCAAATCTTCCTGGACGAAGTAATGCTGGGTCTAGTACATCTGGTCTGTTTGTGGCTGCAATGATAATAATCCCTTCATTGGCGTCAAAACCATCCATTTGAACTAGCAATTGATTTAATGTTTGTTCTCTTTCATCGTTTCCGCCGCCTAAACCAGCACCGCGTTGCCTGCCCACTGCATCAATTTCATCAATAAATACAATACAAGGCATACTCTTTTTTGCTTGTTCAAACAAATCACGAACGCGGGACGCTCCAACGCCTACAAACATTTCTACAAAATCACTACCGCTTATAGAGAAAAATGGTACTCCACTTTCGCCTGCTATTGCTTTTGCTAGTAGCGTTTTACCCGTTCCCGGTGCTCCAACTAGTAACACACCCTTTGGAATTCTAGCGCCAAGGTTTGTAAATTTTGCTGGATTTTTCAAAAATTCTACAATTTCTTGCAGTTCTTCTTTTTCCTCTTTTGCACCAGCAACATCGCTAAACCTTACTTTTGGCATAATTGCAAGTTTTGCTCTTGACTTTGAAAAACCTATTGATTTGCTGTTGGTTGAAGCTATTGTTTTTACTACAACAATAGTGATTACAACAAACAATAAAATGGTTAACCATGGCATTATTTGTTCTATTAATGATACACTTTCAAAATTATAAGTAGCAGATACAAGTTGAGTTGGAACCGATGGGTTTGGTTCTTGCTCTGGTAACATTCCACTATTATAATTATCTATAAACTCGATCAATGCTTGTGAGTTAATATAAGTAACGGTATAATCATGTTTTGCTGGAAAGTCTTCAACTGCATATTCACTTGCAACGTCTCTAGCTCTTATAACATTGCCTATAACCGAAATATCAGTAATTTCTTCCGCTATAACTTTATTTCTAAATTCTGTATAGCCTATTTCTTGAGATTGTGGTGGCAAGTTAAGTGCCGAAACGACTAGCAGAACTAAAACAACAGCTAATGCAAATTTCATTATATTTTTAAATTTGTTATCTTTTGACATTTTGTCCTCCTAAATTATAGTTATATATTAGCCTAATAATATTATCATATTATATCAGTTTTACAAACAACTTATTAAGCATTTTTTTGTTATTTTTTAAAAAATGTGAGCCTATGCCCACATTTTGCACATAATATTATTTTAAAAAAAACATACTAATATGTCATTTGATAAGCGTGATAAATTACCTTTGCAATCATTTCTGCCATCTCGCTTACAAAATTTAACTTGGTCTGCCTTAGTTGCATTTTTTCTAACAAGCCTTTTTCTAACACTATTCCCGTTACGCTTATATCGCCTATTTTTTTATAGTAAGAATTGTTGTAAGGAATTATACCGCCATCTGTTACATTAATTTTGCCAACTTGTTCTAAACTGCCTAAACCTGCATCTATTACCAATAAATTTTGATTCTTATGTGTTTTATTAATATGGCTAAAATAATATTCTAAATTTGTGCTGTTAACTGTTCTTTTTAAACTGCCATACACATAAGTTTTAATGTTATATTTTGTTGTTAGTAAATGCCCAACTATTGGACCTAAACTATCGGCTATTACTTTGTCTGTTCCTAAACAAATTATTACAGGTTTACTATTTAGTTTACATAACTTATTAGCAAGTGCATAAACTAAGTTGTGATAATCGCTAATTAAATAAGAATTTTTATTATTCATTTTTACCTCAAAACATTTTTATTTTAACTATAATTGTTGACAGATTATGACATTGTAATACTTTAAAAATTTATTCGTTTTTTATAAATTGAATTTACAAATAAAAATAATTATGATATAATACAAAAAAATAAGGATATGATAACAAGTAATTGTTTGAGGAGGATTTTTATGAGTGGAATTAATGTTTTAGATATTGTCATTGTTGTAATACTTCTACTTTTTGCCATAATTGGTTTTTCTAAGGGATTTTTGGCAAGTTTATTAAAACTATTTAGTAGCGTTGTAAGCTTGGCTGTCGCTGTTTGGCTTGCTAAACCTGTTGCCGTTTTTATTGATGGTTTTGCTAATTTGACAACTTGGTTTGCCGATAAGATTGGTGCAGCAATTGCTGGAATTAATACATTCTTTACTTATACTGTTGGTGTAACACCATCTACAGCTTGGGTACCAGATGGATCTATTACAGGCGTTGACCTTAAAGCTGCAATAAACGCAGGCGTTACTGGTTTAAGTGATATTTTTAAAACAGGTTTAAATCTTTTAATACAAGATGATGTTGTTTTAGAAAGTGGTACAGTTATTAGTAGTTGGTTTGGTCAAATGCTAGGCGGAATTGCAATGCTTATTGTTTCTGCTGTTGCAATTTATATTGCTATTAGAATTGCTGTTGGTATTTTAAGTAAAATATTTGACGCAATTACAAAAAATCCTGCAATCGGTGGACTTGATAGACTTCTTGGTTTAGCTTTTGGTGCAGCAAAAGGCGCGCTAGTTATAGTTGTTGTATTTGCAGCATATTGTGTTTTATCAGTTGTACTAGACCCTATCATACCCGCTATTTCAAACTTAATTGATACATCTTTTATAGGCAAACCTGTTTATGATATAGTGTCGGAGTTTATAACTAATCAAATTGGTCAAATAGACTTCAATGCACTTATTCAAGGGGCTTTTAATAACATCCATTTATAATTAATTAAATAACAAAAAAACTCTCAGCAATTGGTTGAGAGTTTTTTATTTTATATTATTTAAGTTGTTTTCTTTGATTTATAATAAAATCCAAAACCAAATAAAACTATTAATAAAATTAAACTAGCTATTCCTTTAAATATGGACCAAGCCGCCTGCCATGCTATGTTTATTTCTAATGTTACTAAATATGAACTAGAAGCAACTCCATTATATATTGCTTTTGCACTAATTGAATATCTACCATTATTTTCTAGGTCAATGCTATTTCCCTCAATCCAACTGCCGTTGTTTATTGAATAATAAATAGTTGCATTTTCGTTATAGTCAGCAAACTCAATTGTAATAGCCGTATTATAGGCTGGTAAATTTTCTACTACTTCATTATCTTTTAAAATTTGCATCGTTGGCATTTGAGGCTTAACAGTATAGCTAATAGGTGTAAACTCATAAGGCTCGGTAAGAATTTCATTGTATAATTCAACTTCACCTTCATAATATTTTAGTTTATAATTATTGGCCACAAGCTCTGCTTGCTCACCTTCATAAACTTCATACAATAAAGTGGTTAAGGTATCATCATAAATTTTTACATTAAAGTCAGTAAATTGCTCCGTGTAATAAACGCTTAATAATTGGCCTTCGGTTAATGTTTCGCCTTCTTTAACGCCTTGAAACATTAAATCTAATGTGTGAGTTGCTGTGACTACGCTTATATTTTGACTGGTTAAATAATTATTACATAAATCAACTACTATAGCATTTGTTAATTCGCTCGGTAGTATTATGTCTGCTAGGCTTGTAAAATTGTTATTGTTTAAATTGACGTAGCCATTGCCCAGTAGCAAGTTGTGAACTATTTTGCTTATATTTATTTGACTTAAATTGTTACGGCTTAAATTAAGGGTGTTAATATTGCTTAAGTTGCCTAACTCACACTGAGTTATATTGTTGTTTGATAAATCTAATTCTTCTAAGCTACTCAGCGTGCTTAATTGTTCGCTCGTTATAATTGATAATTGATTGCCACTAAAGTTTACTTTCTTAATGCTAGCTAAATTTAATAACTGTAAGCCCTCTAAACTTTGAATTTGATTATTTGATATATTAATCTCATCAACGCTAATTAGTGCATCAGTTTCTAGTTTTAATAGAGGTTCGGCTCTACCTTCGTTTGCTAAAAATAATAACTCATTATATAAGTAGAAGTCATCTATACCTAAGATGTCTTGTTCTATTGTTTCGGCATAAACAAAAAAAGAAGGGGGCAGAAAACTGCTTAATATAAACATTAAACTTACCATTGCTAAACAAAAGTATTTTTTTAACATAATATATTCCCCCTACTATTTAATTATAGTGTTTACCTTGGATGTGCATTTGATACATCGGGTTGACTTACTGGAAGCTCACCGCCTAATGTAATAAACCTATAAGTTGACTTAGAAGCACAATAAACTGTTTTTTCGCCCAATACTGGAACTTTTGTTTTTAGTTCATATTTATCATCTAAAACCAAAGCTTTTAAAATTCCATCGGCGTTTATTATAACATTTTCTATCATTTGTGTAACAACTGGCATTTGTGTTGCTTTACCAATATAATTAGCCACTCTTGCAAATGGCTTGCCTGCAAGCGTTGCATTGCTCACTATTTGCGTTTGATATTCTTTTATTACGCCATTTACTTTTACTTCTTTGTAATAAGTTTCATCAATAATTGCTTTTTTGCTAAAATTATAAATGCTCTCACCAGGAATTATGCCAATTTCTTCTACAAAATATTCAACGCTGTCATATTCCCAAGGCCTAGTATATGATGATATTAAATCATTATTTATTTCCTTAACATCTTTTGTATCTCTCATGTAAACAAGATTGCTTAGCTTATCATAATATATTTGTTTTGCTGATGTTCTTCCATAAGTATTGCCTTGTTCATAAGTAATTAATTCATAACACGCGCTTCCATCTGCAAATTTTATCATTACATTTTTTGAAAGTGTTGTAATAGTTACTATTCCAGCAACAGTATTTGTTGAAATGCCTTGAGATTCAACATAATAGGTTGGTGAATTAATATAGTTATAATATCCGTAAAGAAAAGCATCTGTTCCATTGGTGAACATTGCCTCTGAAGTTGTTGAATCATCAATATCGTTGTTAGTTGTATTTTCTAACAAGTGGTTGTAATTATAATCATTAACATCTTGTAACATTTGTTGAAATTCTAAGGCAATTCTGCTTTCTTCTTGAATAGAAGAAATAGTTGCAACAGCTATTGATAAGAAAAATATAGCACTTAATGCTATCGTCATCATATTAAACATTTTTGCTGAAAATACTCTCATTTACAAAACCTCTTTATACTATACATATTTTTACATATATATAATAACACCAATAAATGACTTATGCAAGTATAAAATTACTAAATTTATAAAATTACATAAAAATGTATAATTATACAGAACATACTTTTGTTATATGTTAATAATCGTAAATATATCATATGTATAATTGTAACTTTAAACTGCTGACTTAGCATAATAAATTTACTAATTAAATTATTTATATATAAAGTTCATTATAAATTAATTCGCCTAACTTTGCACCAAGCTCATTAATGTAACTATGACTGTCTGCGTATTACAGTTAATTAAAAAATTAGAAATCAATGCATTTTGCCTATTTTGTAAGCTTTTAAATTAATTTTAAAAATTGTATCACTAAATATATATAAAAGTCAATAAACTATTTTATGTATTAATTATACAAATTCTATAAATAATGATATAATTTACAAATATAACTCAACTGGGAGGCACATAAAAATATATTTATGGATAATTCAAAAGCTACAAAAACCTATGATATAAAAGAACTTAATTTAAAATCTGTTAATGATTTAATAGCTTTTTCAGAAAATATTTATCAAAAGCAAATGTTACAAATTACTAAATCTATAATTAATAATAGAAAAACTAAATTTGTACTAGTCGCTGGTCCATCATCTTCAGGTAAAACAACCACTTCACATATATTGCAACAAGATTTGTTAAAAGTGGGAATTTGTGCAAAAGTAATTTCTTTGGATAACTTTTTTCTCGATCGTGAAGAAACGCCATATTTACCTAGTGGTGATAGAGACTATGATTCTGTCAACTCAATAGATTGGAAACTTTTTGATAAATGCGTAGATGAACTTTTAAATAATAAAAGTTCTATCTTGCCAATTTATGACTTTTTGACAGGCGTAAAACGTTTAAACAATCCACCAACTACCCTACTTGAAAATGAAATTATTATTATAGAAGGTTTGCATGCTTTAAACCCTATTATTAATAATTTTATTCCTCATGAATTTTCTGCTAAAGTTTTTGTTATTCCGCAAACTTCTTTTAGTTCAAATGGAAAGATTCAATTAGATGTTTTTTCTCTTAGGCTTATGCGAAGAATTATAAGAGATGTTAGAACTAGAGGTATCTCTCCAGAAACGACACTGGATTTTTGGAAAAATGTTAGAGCAGCTGAGGATTTGTACGTTTTGCCATTTGAAAAAGATGCTGATTTTATTGTAGATACGACCCATGCATATGAGCCTTATGTGTACAAAAACATTTTGAGCGTTTTACTCGTTAATCATATTCAAATTTTACAAGAATTGCTCTTTACTTTAAATGGGCTATTAGAAATTAAGCCCTCAAAAGTGCCTGAAACATCTCTTTTAAAAGAGTTTGTAGGTTAATAATAAAAATAGGTTTAAGCCTATTTTTTTTATATGCTAATTGCTAGTAAAAATGTGTAATCATTTTCGTGTTCTTCTAAATATTCATCCATTTTAACATGGTAACTTGGAGTGTAAAACACAAAATCATCTCCCACACTATCATATTCCATCATTTGATAATGACCATAGGTTAAATGTTTGCCTAGATAAACTATAATGTTTATATCGGCATCTTTTGCGCTTTGTTCAAATTTATTTTTATTTGTAATTATGTCTACCTTAAGTCCCTTACTTTGTAATAATAATTTCATAACCAGCGGATTCGTTCCTAAGTAGCCATAACCAAAGCTGGCAAAGCTATCAAGCGGTCTTATAACATCTTCAACCTTAGGGTCATAATTTATTAGTCCTTTATTATAAAGATAAGTTAATGCGTTATAGGTCGCTATCCAACCGCAACCGCTATTGTCGCTAGTGTTGAATCCATATTTAAATACCTTTGCTGCTCCCTGATTTTGAATATAGCCGTCCAAAGTATAAGTAGAAAAAGTTTGCGCCTTAACAGCGTTTATTTTATAGTTAAACTGAGCTGTAATTATTGGAATAATCATTAAAAGAACTATAATTAATAAAAAGATTTTACCTTTCTTTTTTTTAGTTTTTATTTGCTTTTTGCTCAAAAAAAATATCCTTTATTTTTATAATTTTTTAACGCCCGTTGAACCAAATCCGCCTTCGCCTCTAGTTGTTCTATCAAGAAATTTTAACTGTTTAACCTCAAACTTAGTCAGTTTGTTTATTACCATTTGTGCAATTCTATCACCTACTTCAATTTTAAAAGTATTCTGACCGTGATTAATTAAAATAACTCCTACTTCTCCTCTATAATCTGAATCTATTGTGCCAGGAGAATTAAGTACTGAAACGCCAGCTTTTGCAGCTAAGCCACTTCGCGACCTAATTTGTGCTTCGTAACCAAAAGGCATACTCATTTGAAGCCCTGTTTTAACAATTTTATATTCGCCCGTTTTAATCTCACAAGCTTCCGTAGCATACAAATCCATTCCCGCATCACTAGCATGTGCAAACTTTGGAATAACGGCATTTTCGCTCATTTTTACAAAATTAATTTTTGGTTTAAACATAAATTTTTCCTTTGTTTTTATCTAATATATTATATCATATTGTCAAAATATATTCAAATAATAACTATTCAATTATTATTTTTTTTATCGTTTTTAACAAGGCTTATTATAGATATTAATATTGTATTTATCAGTAATTAAACATATTTATAAAAAAAATAAAGGTTTAAAAAATACATTTTAAAAAAGAATAATATATTCTTTTTTTAAATTGCACACCTTAATGAATTGCTATTAAATAATATATTTATTATAATGTTTTTGGGAGATTATAATTATGGAAACGAGACTAAAATTAAACACAACAACTGCTGAATATAAAAAGTTTATAAAAGAGTTTAACGAGTTAAAAACTACAACTACTCCGCTTATAGAGTCGCTTCATTTAGCGCAAGATTGTTTTGGTTATATACCCTATGAACTTCAACAACTTATAAGCGACGAACTAAAAGTATCAATGAGCGAGCTTTACGGTGTTATTACCTTTTATAAAAAATTCAAATTAGAACCTACTGCTAAAAATACAATATATATTTGTATGGGAACAGCTTGTTATATTAAAGATGCGACTGCAATTTTAAATAAATTAGAAAAAATTTTAAAAGTTAAAGCCGGAGAAAGCACAGAAGATAAAAAGTTTTTTATAGATACGACGAGATGTGTAGGTAGTTGTGGAAACGCTCCTGTTATGTTAATTAATTCAAAAGTTTATAAAAATGTAAAAATAGATGAGCTTGAGAGTATTTTAAATAGTTACTAATTTAGAGGGGAAAGTATGGAAAAATTACTTGATATAAAAAACAAATATGAAGCTGTTATTAATAGTCGTATTAATTACTCAGGGAATATTGCAAACGATAACGAAATTCTGGTGCATTGTAACACAGGTCACAAAGACCACGAGCAAGTACTTATCAATAACATAAACCAAATTTTAATAAAAAATAACCTTGATACAAGCGTAGTTAAAACGGGTTGTTTTGCAATGTTTAATGTCGGCGTTGTTATTGCTATGTATCCTAGTGGCGTTATCTATAAAGATGTTCAAAACACTAACTTAGAAGAATTATTGTATTCACATTTTGTAAAAAAAGAGGTTTATGCAAAAAGTCTTTATAAATTAAACGATGGTACTATTTGCAAAACTAGAAAAGACTATCCATTTTTTAATAATCAAAAACTTGTAGTATCAAAAAATGTTGGCATAATTAATTGCGAAAGCATACACGAATATATTGCAACGGGCGGTTATTTTGCGGCGAACGCAACTATTATTAAAAAACAAGCAAAAGATATAATAGATGAGCTTAAAATTTCAGGTCTTCGCGGCAGAGGTGGCGCTGGATTTTTTACTTATTTAAAATGGAAGTTTGCTTGTGAGGCAAAGAGTGCTGTTAAATATGTTGTTTGTAATGCAGACGAGGGCGACCCCGGCGCATTTATGAATAGAGCTGTTTTAGAAGGCGACCCACATAGCATTATTGAAGGAATGATTATTGCAGCAAAAACTATTAATTCAAATAAAGGTTTTATTTATGTAAGAAACGAATATCCGCTTGCAACTGCAATGCTTAAAAGGGCAATTTTGGAAGCAAAAAAACTAAATATACTCGGTAAAAACATTTTTGGTAGCTCATTTAATTTTGATATTGAAATTAAGAGCGGTGCTGGCGCCTATGTTTGCGGCGAAGAAACCGCACTTATAAACAGTATTGAAGGTAGACGCGGTGAAGCAAAACCAAAACCGCCTTTTCCAACAACTGCTGGATTATTTAACAATCCAACAATTATTAATAATGTTGAAACACTTTCTATAATACCTCAAATTATTAAAAATGGTGGCAGTTGGTACAAAGAATTTGGTAGCGAAAACAGCCGTGGCACAAAAATGTTTGCGCTCAGTGGCAACGTTACAAATACGGGCATAGTTGAAGTTGAATTAGGCACAAAATTAAGAGATATTATTTATAATATTGGCGGCGGAATTGCTAATAATAAAAAACTAAAGCTAGTTCAATTAGGTGGCCCTAGCGGTGGTTGTCTTCCAGAGCATTTGCTAGACTTACCCGTAGATTATGATAGTTTTATTAAACACGGCGCCAGCATGGGGTCTGGCAGTTTAATTGTTGTAGACAACACAACTTGTGTCGTTGAATTTGCAAAATTTTTTGTAAAATTTAATGTGGAAGAATCTTGCGGAAAGTGCACACCTTGCAGAGTTGGCAATGTTCGAGTGTTAGAAATTTTAGAAAAAATATCTAAAATGCAAGGAACGCTAGCCGACCTTGATGTGCTGACTAATTTATGTGAGCATATTTCAACAACCTCACTATGTGGGCTAGGTCAAACCTCTACCAATATTGTTAAATCAACCTTGCTTCACTTTAAGGATGAATATTTGCAACACATTAATAACAAAATTTGTAAAACCAAGCAATGTAATAAAAATTTTATCTTAACCATTACTGATAAATGCACAAAGTGTGGTTTATGTTTTGCTGCTTGCCCTCAAAATACAATTATTGAAGAACAAGCAAAATATACGATTATTCAAGAAGACTGTATAAAGTGTATGAAATGTTTTAAGGCCTGCCCTCATAATGCAATAATTACAAAATAAAGGAAAACTTATGAAAAAAATAAAATTAACTATTAATAATACGCCCGTTGAAGTAAATGAAAATACAAACGTTTTAACGGCTGTTCGTAAAGCGGGTTTTAACTTGCCAACTCTTTGTTATATGGAGGGCGAACTCCCTGAAGGTTCATGCCGAATGTGTTTAGTAGAAATTAAGGGAACAAATAAACTAGTGACTTCTTGTTCAGAGCCTGTAAGGGAAGGCATGAGGGTTTTTACTAATACCGAAAAACTAATCAACGCTAGAAGAATTAATTTAGAGTTAATACTTTCTACCCATAATAATGATTGTAACAACTGCTTAAAAAACACAAAATGTGTGCTTCAAAAACTTTCAGACGACTATAATTGCAACACCGAGAGGTTTGCAGGAAATAAATTAGAAGCTTTATATGACGACTCTCACCCTTCTTATACTAGGGATAATTCAAAATGTATACTGTGCAAAAAGTGCGTTATAACTTGCAAAAATCAAGCTTGCAATGTTTTATCCGTGCATAATAGGGGCTTTGAAAGTTTCGTTGGCACAAACAATAACTTGCCTATTATAGAAACAAAATGCACAGCTTGTGGACAATGCGTAGCAAACTGCCCTACTGGAGCGCTCGTTGAAAAATACGAAATACAAAATGTAATAAAAGCGCTAAATGATAAATCAAAAATGGTAATAGCGGCAACTGCACCTTCTATTAGGGTTGGACTTGGCGACTTGTTTAATTTGCCTGTTGGAACTAATGTAGAAAAACAAATGGTTGAAAGCCTTATGGCAATGGGTTTTGATAAAGTGTTTGATATTAACTTTGGAGCAGACCTAACGATAATGGAGGAAGCTGCTGAATTTGTTGAAAGACTAAAAAATAATTATAATATGCCTATGTTTACTAGTTGTTGTCCTGCTTGGGTAACTTATGTAGAGGAGTATTACCCCGAGTTTACCAAAAATTTATCCACAACTAAAAGCCCGCAAGAAATTTTTGCAAAGGTTTTAAAAACCTATTATGCTAAATCGGTAGGAAAAGATGCAAAAGATATTTACTTTGTTTCTATAATGCCGTGCATTGCTAAAAAACATGAAAAACTAAAACACGGCGACACAGACGCAGTAATAACAGTGAATGAACTAGCCGAACTAATAAAAATTTATAACATTGACTTTAAAAACTTAAAGGGCAAAGAGTTTGACGATGTTATGGGTTTAAGTTCGGGCGCTGGCGCAATATTTGGTGCAAGTGGTGGCGTTATGGAAGCGGCACTTAGAACAGCACAGGACACATTAACGGGTAAAGACATAAAAGACATTGAATTTAACGCGATAAGGGGCAGTAAAGGCGTAAAAGAAGCTACTGTAGATATTGCAGGTAGAACAATTAACATATGCGTAACAAGTGGACTAAACAATGCCAAAGCAGTGCTAGAACTTATTAAAAGTGGCAAAAAACATTACGACTTTATAGAGGTAATGGCGTGCCCAGGTGGTTGCATAAATGGTGGCGGAATGCCTCGCAAAATAAATGATAACAATGCAGTAAATAAAAGAGCAAAAGCACTATATAAAAGCGACACCAAAAAAACTTATCGCAAATCGCACGACAACCCAAATATTAAAAAAGTTTATGAATACTTAAACACAATATACAAAAACGAAGTACATAAAATGCTACATACTTCATTTAAAAAATAGTTTAAAAAATTATTAATTTGCATTTAGCTTTTGTCTCTAGAACTAATATGGTAAATTCTCTTATTATCTTTAGGTCAAAAAAGCCAGAGAAACCCTCTGACTTTATAGCGACTAAAATTAAACCTAACGAAGAAGAATACGATGACGAAATTGCAGAATTAGAACGACTACTAGAATAAAAGAAGCAAGAAAGAAAACAGCAAGCCGAGATGTAAAATGTAAATTAAAAATTATTTTTATTTAAATTATTGCCAACCGAGTTTATAAATGTTATTTCATTCTCAAGTCTAATTTTCTTAATACCGAGTTCTTTCCTACATAGTAGACGATATTCTTGCATTTGATTACAATTAAATATTCCATCTTTATTGTAATGTTTAGAAAATACTATCCTATTAAATGCATATATTAATTTTGCATTTTTTACCGTTAGTATTAACTCGTTATAGCATTCTCTGCTTTCAACGGTTAAGTATTCGGTGCTTAAATTGTTTTTTTTGACAGGTATATTCTTTTTATCAATCCAATCGGCAGAGGACATATAATCATCAATTAACCTCAAGCTTCTTATAATAGCATTTTTCTTAATTTCATAAATATGACCCTTACTATTAAAATATTTAATTGTAAAAATTGAAACACTGCCACTTACAAATATGCTTGCAAGTGCCACAACAAGACTAATAATTTCACTTACCTCCATAGCATTCTCCTCAATAAATCATTTATTAAATATTATACCATTTAAATTTAGCAATGTATAGTTTATAAAAGAATTTATACACCAAAAAATGAGGCTATCGACCCAATATCCACCACAATTTTAGGGCGGAGGTAAAGTCAATAACTTATTTGCACCAAGTGTGTATTTTAAAAACACAAAAACCCTAGTAAATACTAGGGTTTTTTACGCTGGCGGAGAAGATGGGATTCGAACCCATGCGCCCTTTAACAAACCTACTCCCTTAGCAGGGGAGCCCCTTAACCACTTGGGTACTTCTCCTCAGACTAAAAAATTATAACAAACTAATGTTTCTTTGTCAATGATTAAAACTTAAATAATATTAATCCTTTTATTTTATTTTTTGTGACAACTTTTATTGTTTGTTTAGCGGTTTTATTGTTTTTTGATATAAGCTTATCTTGTT
>JAQVOQ010000084.1 GCA_028702545.1 Clostridia bacterium | reverse complement strand
GGAGCAACGAAGACTGAGGATATTTTAGCTTTGCTTAAAGAATATAATGTTGGAGCAACCTTTTTTCTAGTTGGCTTTTGGGTAGAGGATTATCCCGAAATGGCCAAAAAAATTAAAGATGCGGGTTATGAAATTGGTACACACTCAAATACTCACCCTGATTTGACCAAATTAAATTCGCAGCAAATAAAAGAGGAGTTAGAAACCTCAAAGTCAATAATAGAAGATGCGACAGGGGCGCAAGTTGAACTATTTAGACCACCTTTTGGCGCTTATAGCAATAATGTTATAAACATAGCAACTGAGCTTGGACTAAAATCAATTCAGTGGGATGTTGACTCTCTTGATTGGAAAGGGTTGTCGGCATATGATATCGCAATAAGAGTGTTAAACAAGGTAAAACTGGGTTCAATAGTTCTGTTCCATAATAATGCAGACAACATAATTGATGGTTTAAGATTAGTTTTAGAAACTCTTACAAAAAAGGGTTATAAAATAACGAGCATTGGCAATCTTTTAATTAAAGACAATTATTATATAGACAGTCAGGGTAAACAAAGAAAAAAATAAAGAGAATAACAATTTGGAGGTTAAATATGAATTATGAACAAATGAACAACAACAAAGTCTATTTAAAAGGAGTGGTAGATAGTGACCCTGTGTTCAGTCACGAAATTTATGGCGAAGGCTTTTATGAAATGAATTTAAGCGTTGCTAGGTTATCAGATCACTGCGATATTATCCCTATAACAGTTTCTGAAAGACTACTTGAAGGGGATAATTTTAAAAGAGGCAAAGAAGTTGCAATTCGCGGTCAATTTAGAAGTTATAACAAAGTAATGGGCGACCACAGCAAACTTATGTTAACAGTTTTTGTAAGGGAGTTGTGCGACCTAGATGAAAATAAAAACTCAAATATAATTGAGCTAACAGGCTATATATGTAAGCCACCAATTTATAGAACTACTCCGTTTAAGCGTGAGATTGGAGATTTACTTCTTGCAGTTAATAGAGCTTACAATAAGTCGGATTATTTGCCATGCATTGCATGGGGCAGGAATGCGAGATTTATTAAAGGCGTGCAAGTAGGCGAAAAGGTAAGCATAATTGGCAGAATCCAAAGCCGAGAATATCAAAAAAAGCTAGATGAAAATAATTTTGAAAACCGTGTAGCTTATGAGGTTTCTATTGGTAAAATTATGGTAGAAAATGAAAAGGATATAATAAATGAAAATTCATCGTATATATTAACTGATATGAAAATGGATAGTTATTATGCTGGTGGTGAAGTTTAATTTTATATATAAAAAAATAAAAACAGAGTTTTAATCCTCTGTTTTTTTCTTACTCTTGATTATTAACAAAATAACTATTAAAGTAAAACTTACAAGTGACAATAATAACGCCCTAAGTAAGTTGTTGTATTCACCATAAACATTAACATATTTGGTTAAAACATAACCTGTTAATTCATAGTTATTATTGTTTAAAAATGTAACTTGCGTCCATGGCTCGTCTAAATTAAAAGTTGTAACATAAACTCGGTCGCCTGCTTTCAATGTGTGCGACAGCAGCGTTTGTGAGTTGTTATAATCTAAATAAACATTAACAAAACCGCTATCATCGGTTATTTTAATCTCGGCATTTGTATATAGTGTTGGAACGATTATATCTAAATCAATAAGCACAACATCTTTTGCTCTAACATAAGCAATTCTATTAACTGCTAGTTCAACTTCAAAAAATTCCTCTCCATTTGCATCCATTATGTTAAAAGCGTTACTTAAAATTTTAAGTCCATCATTTTTGTTTACTTGGTCAAGTATAATAGGTAAGCTTAGGTTGCTATTTAAACTCGTAGGATATTTATATAAATTTGTGCCGTTATTTAATGCGCTTACATAATATGGCGTTTGAGGGTCTTGCAATAAAACCTCAACATTTTGCTTTAATATGTAGCCAGCTATGTTGTTTTCAGTTTGTGAGTTTATATATAATGCGTAATAATAATCGGGATTAGAATCAACAGTTTGACTTAGTATAATTAATTTATCATCTTCTATTAAACTCAAAATAGGAGTTATATTGTAAGGCGTTTGTAAAAGTGGCGCGTTGTTTAAAATTACATTTGCTATTTTTGCGCTAGTTGATAAATAAACTGCCTCAACATAATTTATTGGATTGACAAAACTAGAAATATTTTCGGTAAATGTGCCAGCATAACTTGATAAATCAATAGTTTGCAAGGTGTTAGTTGTTGAATTAATTAGCACTATTTGTCCTGTTTCAATATTGATATTAAATTTGTTAATATCATAAAACTCGTTAGCGGTGCTAGTTAAATAACTTTCATAAATATAGGTGCTTTTGGTTAATTTATGAAGTTTAGTGTCAACAGCATCTTTTTCTAAAATAAATAAATTATTGGCACAATCTATTGCAATTTGACTAACAGTTGTAATAGAGTGAGTAGCGATATCAACTTGGTTAAGTGAAAGCAAATTGTCTATATAATAAATATTGTTACCACCATAAATATTGCTTAAAAATATAGTTTCGCCATTAGGTGAAAGTGCAATTTGTGAATTAATATTTAGTGTAAAACCTAAACTAGTCGCATCTATTAATTTTACTAATTCATTAGAATTAGAAGATTTTTTTATTATAATATTGTTTTCAAAATCTAGTGCATAGAGGTTATTTTTTAGGTCAGAAGAAATAGAACTAAGCCTTCCCATAAAAATATAACCGCCATTGGAATAAACCATATTATAGTTGTTTTGAAAAACATAATTAGAACTAAATACTTTTAATCTTCGCCCCGTATCATAAACATAAATATCTCCGTTAGCAAGCACACTTATTAAACTTGGTCCTGCAAAATTTTCCGGATTTGGTCCTGCAGAGCCGAACTCCTCAACTGAGTCTTCTTTCCAAACAACAACTTTATTGTTTATCGTATCGGTAAAATAAAATTCTTGCTCATTTTTGATATAAAAATTATTTAAGTTAGTCGTATCGTTAGTGTAGGGGGTGGTAATATTTTGAAGTGTTGCATTAATAGTATCCGCCGCGTAAACAATACTTATGTTAAATGCAAAAAAACTGCTAATTAAACTAGCAATTAAAAAAGTGAAACTTAAAAAAAGTATTGCGGGTTGATATTTTTTGTTTTGCACAACTTTCTCCTTAGTATGAGTCTTTTACTATTATAGCAAAAAAATACAAACTTTTACAACTAGTAAACAGATAATAATACTTTTTTTTTAATTAGTAAAAATTTAGTATATTTATAACCGTTTAATCGCTGTTTTTATAAAAGATTTAATGCTTATTTTTATTTATATAATTTTGTAAAAAAATAGATTATTTTATAATATTTTACAAAATTATGTCACAAACCTTTGACAATGCAAAAATCTCTAAACTATAATAACCACAGTTGACCAAAATAAAGAGCTTATATTATATAAGTTTTTTTAAATTTATTTGGCTTCTGGAGGCAAATTAATGGAATTGAAAATTTGGTGTAAAACTTTTTTGAATGTTTATAGGTGTTTAGAAAAAATTGTACAAGCTATTGATAAAATTGTGTTAACGACAGGATTAAATTTGGGTGCCGATACTGAATATGCTACAAATAAAATGATAGAACTTACCGAAAGAAAGATTAGTTTAATAAATTTAAAACTTATAATTGAAAATATACTAAACGAATTATCAATTAATGACACTAAATTATTAATTCTAAAATATGTTGATAGAGTAAAAGGTGAGGATATTGCTAAAAAGTTCAATGTAAGCAACCTCACCTTTTTTAGAAGAAGTAACACAGCAATGAAAAGATATGAACTTGGTTTAAAAAGGCA
>JAQVOQ010000083.1 GCA_028702545.1 Clostridia bacterium | reverse complement strand
GCTGAGTTTATTACATAGTTCATCCCAGGATATCTTTTTGTTAATCCATCTTTTACTATTGGCTCTTTGACCAACAGCGATTACTAAATCTCTCATAGATTAGTCCTCCTCATTTTCGTTATCGTTAAACGAAACTTTTTTATACTTATACTTTGTATATTGGTTATTTGCTTTTTAATAGTTATATATTTTTGTTATCGTTACGTGTTGATTTTCTTAATAATCGAAAATAAAATTTAGGAGATTGGATGGTCAAAATTATGGAAGAAACAAATTCAAGAAAGATTATTGAAGAAAAATTAAAAGAATTTACGCCTGAGCAAATGGAGCAAGTTGTAGCTAATCTAAATATGTTTGCTAAAACATTTTCTTCAATCGAACTTCCTCAACCTAAGTTTTCAGAAAAAAATATTAATGAAATGACTCAATCATTAAAAGCTGTGAGTAAAGCGTATTCAGAAATGGATCTTGTTTCAGTTGTTGAGAAAATCGCTAAGTCTTTTCATAACAATACAACACCGAAAGGGATTGATATTCCTAAATATTGCAAATTAAGAAAAAATAAAATGCAGGAATTAAGTGATGCTATTGGTGTTAGTAAGACCACTATGAGTAGATATGTTTCTGGTGAAATTGATATGCCTGCTTCAAAGGCACTTCAAGTAGCCGAGTATCTAAATGTTTCATTAGATTTATTATTCAAAAGAAAAAATAGAGAGATGACTCTTGGCTATATCGGAAAAGAGTTTTATCTTCATGAGTATGACTATAAGAAAAAGGAATACGTGCCTACACCTATGACGTACGCATTAGATAAAAACTTAGAACCACTTAAGGATAAGAATCTAATCATAATCAGATATAAAAAACCTATTTATGAATTAAATTTGCCTAATGATGCTATTCTTTTCATCACTGAAGGATCTGACGCTATTGATTTAGGCACAACTAAAAAAATAGCGGTTTGTATTAAAGATGACTTTGGCGATGAATTCTACACCTATATAGAACCGCTCCAAAGCGAATCATCTGATAAAGATTATTCAAGTGTTATTAATTACACATATAAAAAGGATGGCAAGACCATAACCGTACGCTTATCTAAATTGAAAGAAATGGTTAAGTTTGTCATCCACAAGGCCGTAATTGATTTCTAGGATTAAACTGTTTTAATTCTATCTAATATAATTCCTAATGAAATTAAAGCTGCTTTCCTATTGAATGAAAGTTGATTTTCGTTGTTAGGATAATCATTACCATGAACAGAAGTATTCCTAATATTAAGAGAATTTTTATCAAACAGCATTAAATAAACGCAAATTAAATCGGCAGCTACCTCAAGGGAGTCAAATTCATCCACAAGTTTTTTAATTGTTGTTTTCAAGACAGTGCTTGCCTCTTTTCTTTCGTTTAAAGCTGGACATTTTTCGTTTTTTAATGGGCAAATATTAAATTTTTCTCCTAATTCTAATATTTTGTTATCGATCGCAGGAAAAAGTTGACATAAGTCTGCATAACACGGAACTTCATTAAAGTTGACCAGATTTAGATTTTTGTTTTCTTTCATGATGCGATTAAGCAATTCATTTTCTTTATTGAACAAATTTACATTAATTTGCAAACTTAAATTTGCCGAATTATAATACGCCCCAAAAAAAGATTCAGGTTCCAAATGGTTCATTAAAATATATTCTCTTCCAGTAATAGATTTTTGTAGATGTTCAGAAATAATTTCTCCTAATGGAGCTTTTGTTGAAATTTTAGTTTCTACTGGAAAATCTTTTTTTATTTGAATAGAAGCACAAAGTTCCATAAATGCATGCTTGGATGTTTCAGACATCAAATTCACCAGCTTCCCTTTGCTATTAAAATTATTTGAATATCCAAAATTCCTGCAATCATCAGCAACAGATTTGCTATATCCTTCAATTTGATCGTGACTAAAATAAGTTGTTTCGCCTTTAATTTCAGCCATTCCATCAATGGAGTTTTTATAACCATTAATCTTCCAGCTTTTAACGAGCATTTTCTTTTCTTTTTCGCAATCAATATTTAGTTTTTTTGTTCCGACAGAGCACAAAAGTTCTGAAAAATAAATATAAAGGCAAGCCTCTCCTACACCATGTGTACAAAGACATAACTTATAGAATGCTTTTTTAATTTTTAAAAATTTTGCAATCGATAAAGAGTCAAGTAGTTCTTCATGTTTTAAAAGCGAAACAAATGATCCTATATCATCTATATTGGCATATAAATTCCTCATTTCACGAAGCGAATGCAATTTTATTGCTTGATTGACTGATTTAGGAATAGGGAGTTTTGAAACGCTGAATTTCTTTTTAACAAAAATTGGCGTGTTCATCTTCCTAAGAAAAAATGAATTATTTTTAAAATATTGTTTTGTGTTCTTTGTGAAAGGACACATTAATAAAAAATTTATTAAATATCTATTTTTGAACCAGTCATCCTCTTTTTTAATAGAAGAAATACGATTGATGAAAAATTTAACGCAATCTTCATTCAACATATTGTTTTGTTTGTCATCTGAAACAATATATTCAACAGCATCTAAGTAGTATTGAATAGATGTTGAATTAAAGTGTTTTGATATTTGAATAAACATTGTTGGATTCCAAGTGGAAAAATCAGGATATATTATCCCATCAAGAGTGCTTAATGGTATTATTTTGCCTTCGTCATTTAGACTTATTTTAAACATTGAATTCAACAAAAACTCTTCTTGTGTCTCTATTTGCAAATCGTTTAATCCATCAAAATTGAATAGATTCTCTTTCAAGATTTTGTTTTCAAAAGCTTTTCGTATTTTAGGGGATCCTTTTTTATATTTTTTAAAAATGTTATATTTCAGTATTTTGTAATTAAGAAAATATTCTTCTCCCAATTCTTTGAAAACAGAAAATAAAAGTTTTTTATCTTTGGAACTAATTGAAATTGGAAAAAATAAATATGTATTAAAGAATAAAAAATAATCAAAATTATATAGGAATTCATAACCGTTAGCATTCATTTGTTTAGTTACAAAAAACAAAGAAACTAATAACTTTTCGAGATCTGAAGTAGATAAATTAAGTGCCTCTTCAAAAGAAAGTTTATCAGCAAAAAACTTTATAGGAACAATATAAGCAGAGAGTTTAGTATTACAAATTTCTGCTGAAAAATCATTATATTCAAAAATACGTTTTAAAATTCGTATAGTTGTTGAATTTGTACTGACTGCATTAATAAATTCTTTATAATTCGACACCGCAAAAGTATCTGTTATATTTTCCAAAATATATAAAATTTTTGTAATGTTTAAGTCTTTGTTTCTAATAAAATCTTGTACAAGTATATTCTCTTCAAATTCTAGATGTCCCATAAATTCCCCTTGATGTGCAACAATAATTATTTTAAACGCAAATTAATTCATTTTATATAAAAAACAACCCCTTTAATAATTATTCGCGTATTTGCATCACCTATTCAATTTTAACTATTGATTTAAACTATAAGCGGATACACAAAAACACGGTTTTAAACCATAGACGTCTTCTAGGGAAACCCAGGAGACTTTTATTTATGGAAGATAATCAAATTATTAATACAACTGAAGAACAAGAACAAACCATTGAACGTGCTGTTCTCACGTTTTTGCTAACTAAAGAACTCATTACTCCAGTGGAAGCAAGACGAATTGCTCGAGACTTAAATATAGTGAATATAAATATTGATGTTACGAGCAACATGAGTGATGTATGTAATAGGAGGTATTCATAAAATGAATAAGACTGTTACTACTATTGCTCCAACAAGAGCGATGCCAGCCATTACTGACAAAGAAACAAACATGACTCTAATGAGAAATGTAGGTGCCTATTGCCGTGTTTCTACTGACAGTGATGAGCAATTAAATTCTTATGACC